>NZ_SOHC01000042.1:0-88406 GCF_004403955.1 Cryobacterium sp. TMT1-2-1 | reverse complement strand
CCGCCGACAACGCGGGCGAGGCGGGCGGCCGCGCCCTGGTCGAGGTGCTGCGCGACCGGGGCGTGAGCGTGACCCTGGCCGACACCCTCGGCCAGGCCCGCCGCGCGACCCGGTCGGCGGCCGACCCGACCGTGTTCTTCTCGGATGCCGCGGGCTACCTGGACGCCGCCGGGCTCGCGGAGATGGCGGCGCTCGCGCCGCGTACCGTCCTGGCCGATCCGCACTTCGCCGCCCTGCAGGCGCTGGCGCCAGGCGTCGGGTTCGGCGGCGTCTCCGGGGCGGACTCCCTCCCGGCCGAATGCGACCTGGCTGCCGCGGTCAAGGCGGGCGAGCTCTCCCCCGGCGGCACCACCCTCACGCTCATCGGGCAGGACGGGCCGGGCCGGGCGACGCTCACCGGCTGCTTCCCCAGCGACGGGGACCGGTATTCGCTGATCGAGCGCACTGTGGGCGACCATGCGCTCACCCTGCTCGCCGACGGCTCGAAGCTGAGCAATGGATCGATCGGCACCTTCGGCAACGCGGCGCTCGCGCTGAACCTGCTCGGCCAGGGCGACACGGTCGTCTGGTACCTGCCCACGCTCGCCGACGTCGCCGAAACCGGACCGCCCTCGCTCGGCGAGCTGACCCCGGGCTGGGTCACGCCGACACTCGTCCTCGGTGCGCTCACCGCCCTGGCCGCCTTCGTCTGGCGTGGCCGCCGGTTCGGCCCCCTGGTCGCCGAGAACCTGCCCGTGACGGTTCGGGCCAGGGAAACCATGGAGGGCAGGGCGCGGCTGTACGCGCGCGGTGACGCCCGCCTGCACGCCATCGACGCCCTGCGAATGGGCGCGCTCCAGCGACTGGCCACCCGCCTCGGCCTGCCCCGGACCGCCGGGGCCGACGAGATCGTGCTCGCCGTCGCGGCGATCACCGGCCGGCCGACGGACCAGGTCGGAACGGTCCTGATCGGGGCGATTCCGGCCAGCGACCGCGAGCTCGTCAGGCTGTCCGACCAGATCGAAGATCTCGAACGCCGGGCGATCCGCCAGGCCACGCCCCCGTCACACGGAAGAATGAGCCCATGACGACTCCCGCCCCGGCCCTCGACACGCTGCGCCAGTCCCTCGCCCAGGTGCGAACCGAAGTCGGCAAGGCCGTCGTCGGCCAGGACGGCGCCGTGACCGGACTGATCATCGCGTTGCTCGCCCGGGGCCACGTGCTGCTCGAGGGGGTGCCCGGCGTCGCCAAGACGCTGCTCGTGCGCGCGCTGAGTCATGCCCTGAGCCTGGACACGAAGCGCGTGCAGTTCACACCCGACCTGATGCCCGGCGACGTCACCGGGTCACTCGTATACGACACCGCCGAGGGGGAGTTCGAGTTCCGCCGGGGCCCGGTGTTCACGAACATCCTGCTCGCCGACGAGATCAACCGCACCCCGCCGAAGACCCAGTCGGCCCTGCTCGAGGCGATGGAGGAGCGACAGGTCAGCGTCGACGGCGTCTCCCTGCCGCTCCCGGAGCCGTTCATCGTGGCCGCAACGATGAACCCGATCGAATACGAGGGCACGTACACGCTGCCGGAGGCGCAGCTGGACCGCTTCCTGCTCAAACTCGTGCTCGATATCCCCGAACGAGACGCCGAATTCGAGGTGCTGCGCCGGCACGCCACCGGCTTCAACCCGCGCGACCTGGCCGGGGCCGGGGTCACCGCCGTGCTCGGGTCGGACGGGCTGGCCGCGGCGCAGGCGTCCGTGGCCTCCGTCGGTTCCAGCCCGGATGTCCTCGCCTACATCGTGGACCTGGCCCGTGCGACGCGGAGCAGCCCGTCCGTGCGGCTGGGCGTGAGCCCGCGCGGGACGACGGCCCTCCTCGCCTCCGCGAAGGCGTGGGCCTGGCTGGGCGGGTACGACTCGATCACCCCGGACCACGTGCAGGCGATGGTGCTGCCCGTCTGGCGGCACCGGATCCAGCTGCGGCCGGAGGCCGAGCTCGAGGGCGTCTCCGTCGACGCCATCCTGCGCGGAATCGTGCAGCAGATCCAGGTACCGATCTAACCCGTCGATGGCCCTCACCGGACGGTTCGTCGCACTCGTCGCCCTCGGCGCCGTGCCGATCGTGCTGTTCGGCCGGACCGTGCCGGAGGCCCTCGGCGTGCTCGGGTGGTGGCTCGGGGCGGTGCTTGCGCTCGGCCTGCTCGACCTGGCCCTGGCGGCCTCGCCCCGGAGCCTCTCGCTCGAGCGAGGCCTCCCCGGCCGGGTGCGGCTCGGCGAGTCGGTGACCAGCCGCCTGGCCCTGACCAACACCGGCCGGCGCACGCTGCACAGCGTCGTACGGGATGCCTGGCAGCCGTCAGCGGGAGCCGGCAACAACCGCACTCCGGTCATCATCCCGCCCGGGGAGCGCCGCCTGGTCTCCCTCGCCCTGACGCCGTTCCGCCGCGGCGAGCGCCGGGCCCTGCACGTGACCGTGCGGTCGTTCGGGCCGCTCGGCCTGTGGGCGCGCCAGGCGACCCTGGACGCGCCCGGGCGCATCCGGGTGCTGCCGCCGTTCGCCTCCGTCAAGCACCTGCCGTCCCGGCTGACCCGGTTGAAGGAACTCGACGGGCGGACCAGCCTGCTCGTGCGCGGGCAGGGCACGGAATTCGATTCCCTGCGCGAGTACGTCCGCGGCGACGATGTGCGATCCATCGACTGGCGTGCGACGGCCCGCCGGAACGATGTGATGGTGCGCACCTGGCGGCCGGAGCGTGACCGCCGGGTGGTCATCGTCATCGACACCGGGCGCACATCGGCGGCGCGCGTCGACACCGAGCCGCGCCTCGACACCGCCTTCGAAGCCGCACTGCTGCTGGCCGCGCTGGCCTCGCGGGCCGGCGACCGCGTCGACGTGCTCGCGTGGGACCGGCGCGTTCGGGGCCGGGTGCACGGGGCACAGGGCGCGGAGCTGCTCTCCCGGATGGTCGACGCCATGGCGCTGATCGAGCCGGAGCTGATCGAGGTGGACTGGGCGGCGGTGCCCGGGCAGGTTCGTGCGCTGACCAGCCAGCGTGCCCTCGTCGTGCTTCTCACCTCGATCGATGCGGCCGGGGCGACGTCGGGCCTGCTGTCGGTGCTGCCCGAGCTGACCCGGCGGCACACCGTGCTGGTCGCCTCCGTCACCGACCCGGCCGTGGCCGAAGCCGTGGGGGAACGCGGCAACCGCGAAGCGGTGTACCGCGCTGCGGCGGCCGAGCGGGCGCTCCTGGACATCGGACGCGTCTCCGCGGCGATCCGCCAGCTGGGCGCCGACGTCGTCACGGGCTCCCCCGCGGCGCTGCCTCCCGCCCTGGCCGACCGCTACATCGCCCTCAAGGCGGCCGGCCGGCTCTAGCCCGCGGTATTGCGGGCCTGTTCCGCCCGGTCGCGTTCGACCCGGCCTACCCGCGGATGAGCTCGAGGACCTCGTCGCGCACCCGGGCCATCACGGCGGGGGTCGCCGCCTCGACGTTCAGGCGCAGCAGCGGCTCGGTGTTCGACGGGCGGACGCTGAACCACCAGAACGGTTCATCCGTGCTGGTCATGCCGGTGACGGTGAGCCCGTCGAACTCGTCGAAATCGGCCTTGCCGGTGTAGGCCTCGACGATGCGCGAGTACGCGGCCGGCACATCCTCGACGGTGGAGTTGATTTCGCCGGACAACGCATACGGCGTGAAGCGGGCCGAAAGCTCCGACAACGGGCGGTCCTGGTGCCCGTACTCGGCGAGCACGTGCATCGCGGCGAGCATGCCGTTGTCGGCGCCCCAGAAGTCCCGGAAGTAGTAGTGGGCGGAGTGCTCGCCGCCGAAGATCGCCCCGGTCTCGCGCATTTCGTCCTTGATCAGCGAGTGGCCGACCCGCGTGCGCACCGGGATGGCACCGGCCGCCGCGATCGTCTCCTCGACGACGCGGGAGGTGATCAGGTTGTGGATGACGAAGATCTCCCCGTCCGGCTGGGCTGCGCGGACGCGGGTGATCTCGCGCAGGGCCACAATCGCGGCGACGGCGGAGGGGTTGACCGCCTGGCCGGTCTCGTCGACGACGAAGCAGCGGTCGGCGTCGCCGTCGAATGCGAGGCCGAGGTCGGCCCCGTGCAGGACGACGGCCTTCTGCAGGTCGACGATGTTCGCCGGGTCGAGGGGGTTGGCCTCGTGGTTGGGGAACGTGCCGTCGAGCTCGAAGAAGAGGGGAATGATCTCGATCGGTAGTTTCGCCAGGCCGACGGCCTCGCCGAGCACGGCCGGGACGGTCAGCCCGCCCATCCCGTTGCCGGCGTCGACCACGATCTTGATCGGCCGGATGCCGGTCAGGTCGACGAGCCGGCGCAGGTACGCCGCGTAGTCGGCGAGCACGTCGAGGTCGCGGCTGCCGCCGGGCACGGCCACCTCCGGGATGCCCTCGGCCAGGTAGACCGCCGCCCGGTCGCGGATGGCGCCGAGCCCGGTGTCCATGCTGATGCCCTGCGCGCCGGCACGGGAGAACTTGATGCCGTTGTACTCGGCCGGGTTGTGGCTGGCGGTGAACATGGCTGCGGGTGCATTCAGGCTGCCGGAGGCGAAGTAGCTTTCATCGGTGGAGCAGAGGCCGATCGAGACGACCGTGGCTCCGCGGGCCCGGGCGCCGCGGGCGAAGGCGGCCGCGAACCCAGGGGAGGAATCGCGCATATCGTGCCCGACGACGACCTCGGTCCCGGCCGCGCCGACCTCGTCGACGAACCCGGCCGCCAGGGCGGCGACGATGTCGGCGGTCAGCGTGCTGCCGACCAGGCCGCGAACGTCATACGCCTTGACGATGGTGTTGAGGTGGGCAATGGCATCGTCGTTCAGGGCGGAACTCATGCCCCAAAATCTACCTCACCCCGCCGCGTCCCCCATCACGCGGTGGCGCACGACCTGCCAGCCCTGGGGCGCGGAGGTGCGGGCGGCGTGCCGCTCGCAGAGGTCATAGGCGTGCGGTTCGTGCGCGGCCGAGAGGGGACCGAGCACGGCCATGGAGTCGGCGTAGACGAAGGTCAACGTGGCCACGGCCGGATCGCCGCAGGTGATTCGGGAACACGGCCGGTTTGACATAGTGCTTCAGGCTACCGCCGGCGGAGCCGGAAGTAGGATGGCAACATGCCCCGATCACGCCGTTCCGCAGAACCGGCACCGGCGCCCACCGCTCGCGGGCGCGGCCGGGACCGGCACGGACGCGGAATCCGCAGCTCCGCGACCGGGCCGTACCTGCCCCCGCTGCGCACGCGCATCGACCTGTTCGATATGACCATCGCCTCCTCCGTGGACTACCTGCGCGGCGTCTGGCCCGAGTTGGCCGACGTGGTCTTCGAGGTCGCCGCCGGTCCGCGCTCCGTCATCCCGGGGGTCGGCGTCGAGCGCTGGTGGGTGAACGCCGCGGAGCGCCGCATCGTCTTCTACCGCCTGCCGATCCAGCGACTGACCCGGCTGCACCGCAATGACGAATTCCACCAGCGGATGGTGATCGAGAGTTGCGTGTTCCGCGCCATCGCCGAGCTTCTCGGCAAGGACCCCTGGGACCTCGCGCCCGACCGGTTCCGCCACCTCTGACCCGGATGCTGCGGCGCCGGCGACTCAGCGCGGGTAGACCCGGATCGGTGTCGCCAGCGGCCCGGAGGGGTTGAGCGGGAAACCGGACAGCATCCCGGCTCCCGCATAGCTCACCGAGGCCACCAGCGATGTGCCTCCGGAGACCACGTAGCGCTCACCGCCGGCCAGCCGCCGGGCCGCCGTAGCGCCGGGGCCGACCATGAGGGTGGTTGATTTGCCGGTGTCGTCCGTGAGCGTCGCCTCGGCCTCGCCCTGGCCGGTGTTCACCAGGTGCAGGGTGGGTGCCGGGCCGCGCGCGACGCTGACCATGAAGTCGCCGGGGAACGGGGCCGAGGCCGCGAACCAGGCGAAGTCTTTGCCGTCGGCGCCGTCCGCCGAGGCGCGCGCGGCGATCACGACGGGCCGGTCGGAAACGAGTCGTACGGCGTAGTTGCCGGCGGCCAGGCCCGGCAGCGGGATCTCGGCGACGATGCCCGGCTGCACGTCGACCTTGATCGGGGCGCCCGGCCCGTCGGAGCCGATGACGACGACCTCCACCTGCGCCGACTCCTCGCCGGGCGCGAGAATGCGCACGGAGGGGATCTCGTCGGACACGTGGTCGGCGTCGGTCTCCGCGGCCGGCGGCGCTTGCGTCGTGACGACCAGCCCGGAGATGACCTGGGTGAGGGACGGGGCGGCCGACGGTGCGATCAGTTCGACGCCGGACGGCTCGATTCCCTGGATGAGACTCTGCTCGAGGGATGCGACGACCTGCCCGCCATGTGCCTCGACGTGCACGACGGGCGACTGGAGGTTCGGGGCAAGGCCGGCCAGCGAGACGATCCGTTGCGCGCCGGGCTGCACCAGGATTCCGTTTGCGCCGGGCGCATCCACGATGCCGGTCTCGCCGATGACGGTCAGGTCCACGCTCGCGACCACGGTGGTCGGGTTGCTCAGCAGCACGAGGCTGGTGCGCCCGACGTCGGTCGATCCGCCCACGAGCCACGCGTCGGCGCCGGCCTCGCCGCAGGCGGCGGCCGCAAACCCGCCGACGGATTCGCCCCGGGCGGTCTGCGACTGGCTTCCGGCCACGAGCGAGGGCACCGTGGCGCCCTCGGGCGCGGGAACGCGCAGGAGCAAGGGGCCGCCGTCGCGTTCGCTGCGCGGGTTGTCGGCGGCGGCGAGCTCGGTGACATCGTCGATGTCCGTGGGCGCATTCGCCCCGTAGGTGCTCCCGTAGACGGCGGACGCCCGGCCGACGGATGTCGCCGCCTGCGCCTGGCCCGAGTCCTCGGCGAGGGTCAGCAGCGGGCCGGGGCACACCCTCAGCTGCTCGGCCGGGATGGGCGCGACCAGGGCGGAGGGCGGGGTGCGGGTCGCGGTCGGCCAGGGGATGATCGCCGCTGCACCCGCGGCGCTGACGGCCAGGGTGAGGCCGAGGAGGCCGGCGGCGATTCGGGAGCCCGTTTGGACTGCGCGATTACCGGTCACGGTCGTCCTCCTGCTGCTGGGTCGGGGCGTCGGCCGGCGTGGGTGTGACGGCCGGATCTGGAGTTTCGGCCGGCGTGGGTGTTACGGCCGGCGTGGGGGCGCCGCCCCGAGCCCTTTGGGCGCCCGGTTTTGCCCCGCGGACGGATCTGCCGGCGCGCGCAGCCCTCGGCGCCCGCTCCGGCCTGGCCCTGGCCCTGGCGAGGCGCTTCTGCTTGGTTTTCTCCCTCGCCGTGCGCCGGATCGCGTCGCGGTTGGCCTGGCGGACGGCCTCGGGTCCCGCTCCGGTGGGGATGGACAGCAGCACGGTCGCTCCGATGACCACCGCCGCGACGAGGAAGGCGATCAGGCCCAGCGCTCCCCCGGCGTTCGCCGGAATCGCCACGTCGCCCAGGGCATCCGCCGGGGCGTCGTGCCGCCACAGGCGGCCGAAGGTCGTGTCGCCCACCGGCGCCAGGGCTGCGTTGCCGTCGAGCGCCGTCGTCGTTCGAGTGAGCGTCTCCGCGGCCACCGGGGTGACCGGGGCGACGCGCGCCGTGCCGATCGGAGTGACCGCGGCCGGGCGCAGCAGCACGAAGCGGATCCCGAATTCGTTCAGGCCCGCCGAAGCGTCCAGGCCGCTGCGGGAGACGAGGTTGCCGGCCAGCGCGGCCAGTTCGCGCTCGTGCGCGTCCAGGCTCCGGTCGGTGCTCGACAGTGTGGATTGCTTGTCGAGGGTGACGCCGGCACCGCGAACCACCGTGGCCCGGATGCCGCCGTCGGGCTGCGGGGTGATCTGCAGCGTGCCCTGACGCGCGTTCGTCTGCGCCTCTGCGGTGACGATTGCGGGCTGGGTGCGGTCGCCGCCCGCGGAAACGACGGACGAGCCGAGGTGGAGCGACCCCACCAGCGGTGCGACCACGATGAGCAGGGCGATGCCTGCCGTCACTGCGGGCGCGATGGCGTACATCCGCAGGCCGCGAAGGGCGCAGAGGACGGCTCCGGCAAGACCCAGCCAATAGAGGCTGAGCCCGGGCCCTGCCCACACGCCCACCGGCTGCGCCCCGAGCGAAGCGAAGAAGAGCTGGCCGGCCCAGATGGCGGTCGCCAGCCCGAGGACGGCGGTGAGCACGGAGAAGCCGGCCGCCCTGGCCCCGTGCAGGAACAGCGAGACCGCGGCCAGGACGGCCAGCGGCGCGAGCAGGATCGGCACGAGCAGCTCGGCGTCGACGCCGGGGATCCCGAGGGTGTCGAGGAGGGGGGTCCAGCCGCCGAATTCGCCGGAGGGGAAGCCCAGGACCAGCTGCCATCCGGATACCGGGTGGCTCGGGAGCGGGACCCCGGGGTCGGCGAGCAGCGACAGCCAGGCGCCGCGGAGCCCCTGGTCCCAGATCAGGGGCGCGGCCAGGGCGAGGGCGGGGAGCGGGATGCCGATGAAGCGCGTGACGCTGCGTCCGCTCACCGCGACCGACACGATCCAGCCGATCAGCAGTGCCGGAGCGAGGGAGGGAGCGCAGGCGACGACGGCCGCGAAGAGGAGGGCGGCCGACGCCGAGGCCGACCATGAGCGGGCCGCGGCGTAACCGGCGAAGAAGAGCCACGGCAGGAGCAGGTGCACGAGGATGGCGGCGGGGCGTCCGGCCGCCAGTGCGGTCAGGAAGGGGGGTGACAAAACCCAGAGTGCGGCCGTGACCGCGCGCAGCGATCCGCGTTCGGTCAGGCGCGATGCGGCCATCCAGGCGCCGAAGGCGGCGAGCGGAAGCGCGAGGAAGTACAGGGCGACGAGGGCGAAGGACGGCGCCCAGAAGAAGATCGACCCGAGCACGGCGAGGACGGCGGCGAACGGGTCGGCGGCGCCGACGAACCCGAGGCCGATGTCGCGCCATCCGTAGCCTGTGGCGCCCCAGAGGTCGGCAGGGGTGTTCGACAGGGGCAGGAGGCCGCCGCCGGTGAGCGTGCGCGCGCCCAGCAGCGGAGCGAGGGCCGTGATGCCCACCACCGCCGCCGCGAGCACCGTCCAGCCGCCGCCCGACGCCAGGAAGCGGATCTCCGGCCGGTCGCCGCGCACGCCGGTCAGGCTGGCCTCGCGTCGGAGCGCCCGGCGGCGGCGCACCTCGACGGTGGGCACGCGCAGGCCGGCGATCGAGGCCCAGCCGAGCTTGCGTGTCGCGGCGAACCGGCGGCGGGCGCGCAGCACGCGCATCCCGTGGACTGCCGCACCGAACGCGGCCGAGAACTCGCCCAGGATCGCCCCCGGCTCCTTCCGCAGCAGCTGGAAGATGGAGCGCAGGAAGGCGAGGGGAACGAGCGACAGCCAGTGGAACGGCAGGGCCCAGGCCGGTGCGTAGACCAGGCGGCGGTGCAGCCCGGCGGCACGCTCCATCCGCAGGCGTTTGCGGCGGGGGCGCCCCCGCGAGGATCCGTCCGGGCCGGCGACGCCGTCACCGGCGGAGGCGACGCGGGCCGCGGCGACGACGGAGACGCGGTAGCCGGCCATCCGCACCCGCACGCAGAAGTCGAGGGAGTCGTCGATGGCGGGGAGGGCCGGGTCGAAGCCGCCGAGCTCGTTCCACACGGTGTGCCGCACGAGCATCCCGCCGGCGCCGACGGCGAGCACATCGCTCATGCCGTCGCGCTGTCCCTGGTCGAGTTCGCTCTCGACCAGGGTCACGGTGGCGCCGAAGGACGTCATCGACTCGCCGAAATCGTGGATGTAGTCTCCGGCGTCCCATTCCATGACCTTCGGTCCGGCTACGGCAACGGATGGCGCGATCTCCAGCCCGCCGAGGAGCGCCTCCAGGGCGCCCGGCGCCGGGGCGCTGTCCTGGGCGAGCAGCCAGAGCATTTCGTGGCTGGACTCCGGCGGGGCCGTGACCTTCACACCGGCGGCGATCGCCTGCCCGAACGTGAGGTCGTGTTCGGCGGAGATGAAGTGGGTGGGGCCGAATGCGGCCAGAAGCGACGCCGTGGCATCCGTCGACCCGCAGTCGACCGTGACCACGACGTCGGGCCGGCGGGTCTGCGAGGCGAGGGCCTCGAGAGTTCGCTCAAGGTGATTCGCGCCGTTACGGGCGACAAGGATGGCGGTGACTCGCGGTTGCATATCGGGAACAGCCTAGGTCGGGGAGCGCCCCGCGCCCCGGAGCGTGGGGGGCGCGCCCTAAATCCGACCGGCCGCCGCGACCTCAGTCGCGCTGCGTTCAGGCGCGCTTGCGCAGTTTGCGGCGCTCGCGCTCCGACAGTCCGCCCCAAATCCCGAATCGCTCGTCGTTGGCGAGCGCGTACTGCAGGCACTGCGTGCGAACCTCGCAGGATCCGCAGATCTTCTTCGCATCGCGGGTCGAGCCGCCCTTCTCAGGGAAGAACGCCTCCGGATCGGTCTGGGCGCAGAGCGAATCCGTCTGCCACGCCAGGGGATTGTCATCTCCCGTTTCCTTGCGCACTCCGGGCACTCCCAAGCGGACTGGATCGACAAACCAATCCTCAGGAACCCCGGCACGATACCCAGATATTGACATATCGTCTCCCACCCCTTGTGCGACGCGCATTCATTGCGTGTCTTGAACTAATTACATCGGTGTAGTTCCCCCCACGTCAAGTCGCAAAGAGTAAACCCTCGATATTGGCTCTAGGGTTTCGACTCGCCCAAGGATCGGAAACATGTCACCCGTTCGGGGCGGCGACGGCCCGGTGGGATTCCCAGGCGCTCCGCACCATGTCGTCCAGGCTGTGGCGCATGCTCCAGGAGAGGTCCCGCGCCGCGAGTTCGCCGGACGCGACGATGCGATCGGGGTCTCCCGGACGACGCGGCTCATGCGCCGGCGCGAAGTCGATTCCGGTGACGGCGGCCACCGTCGCCATGATTTCCCCGACCGAGACGCCCTCCCCGCTGCCGAGGTTGTACACGGGCTCGATCGGCTCACCGGCATCCAGACGACCGGCCGCGGCAACGTGGGAGACCGCCAGGTCGGACACGTGGATGTAGTCGCGCACGCAGGTTCCGTCCGGCGTCGCATAGTCGTCGCCGAAGATCCGCGGGGTGCGTCCGGCGGCGAGCGCCTCGAAGACGAGGGGGAAGAGATTGTGCGGGCTGGTGTCGCGCAAGTCGGTCGCGCCGGAACCGACAACGTTGAAGTAGCGCAGGGACGTGTGGCGGAGGCCGGTCGCCACCGCCTGGTCGCGCAGCAGCCATTCGCCGACGAGCTTGGACTCCCCGTAGGGCGATTCGGGGTTCTTGGGAGTGTCCTCGGTGACGAGGTCGGTGCGCGGGGTGCCGTAGACGGCGGCGCTGGAGGAGAAGACGATCCGGTCGACCCCGGCCTCCTGCATGGCGGCCAGCAGGGTCACCGTTGCGGTGACGTTCTGCTCGTAGGTGTGCAGGGGGCGCTGCACGGACACACCGGCGTACTTGTAGCCGGCGACGTGCACGACGCCGCTCAGGTCGTGTTCGGCGAAGGTGCGGCGCAGGAGCTCGACGTCCAGGATGCTGCCGCGAACGAACGGCACGCCCTCCGGGACGAACTCGGCATGGCCGCTGGAGAGGTCGTCGATCACGACGACCTCGATGCCCTCGGCGAGGAACGCGCGAACAACATGGGCGCCGATGTAACCGGCTCCCCCGGTGACTAACCAAGCCATGTGCGCCCCTCACTGCTCCGGCGGCAACCGCGTGCTGCCACCGGGGACAGCCTAACCGGAGGGCGTGGACTGCCCCGGGGATGTCCCCGTTCGAGTTCGGGGTCATCTGCGAGGTCTTCGGAATCGACCGGAGCGAGCACGGCGGCCCGGTCTTCGATTTCCACGTCACCGCCGCGGAGCCGGGCCCGATCCGCACCAAGCTCGGCTTCGACATCCTGGTACACGAGGATCTCTCCGCGGCCGCAGACGCCGACCTGATCGCGATCCCCGCCTACGAGGCCGGCGCCCCGATCCACCCGGAGATCCTGCGGGTCGTGCGGGATGCGGAGGCACGCGGCGCCTGGGTGCTCAGCGTCTGCAGCGGGGCGTTCGTGCTCGCCGAGGCGGGCATCCTGAACGGGCGACGCAGCACAACGCACTGGATGTATGCGGCGGACTGCCGGGTCGTGACCGGGGCAGGCACCGCCGCCGGGATCGACGCCGCGCTGCACATTGTGCGCAAGGAACTCGGCGCGGCCGCGGCGAACATCATCGCGCGCCGCATGGTCGTCGCTCCCCAGCGCGACGGCGGGCAGTCGCAATTCATCGCGTCGCCCGTGGTGGAGAGCCGGAGCGATTCCTTCGCCGTCGTCACCGAGTGGATGATGCAGAACCTCGACCGGGAACTCACGGTGGAGCAGCTCGCGCGGAAGTCATTGATGTCGCCCCGCACCTTTGCGCGCCGCTTCCGCGCGGACCTCGGCACGACGCCGACCGCCTGGCTCAACCGCCAGCGGCTGCTCCGGGCCCAGCAACTGCTCGAGGAGACCGAGTGGAGCCTGGAGGCCATCGCCGGCGACACCGGCTTCGGCGCGGCGGCCGTCATGCGCCACCACTTCCTCGAGGTGCTGCAGACCACCCCGACGGCCTACCGCCGCACCTTCGGCAGCCGCCGCGCCGGCTGACGCGTGCGCTCCAGCCCCGTGCCGAGAGTTGAATTGCGGACAACGCACCTTCGTTCGGCCGGGGAAGGTACTTTGTCCGCATCTCAGCGACGTCCGGCCAGGGACTAGGGCGTGTTGGTGGTGGCGAGGAAGACCTCGCCGGCGCCGGCGAAGGTGATGGTGCCCTCGTCGGGGGTGACAAAGACCGCGTCGCCGCGCTTGACGCGTGCGGATGACGCGGCGCCGGCCACGAGGAACCCGCCCGCCGTGCAGATGGCGATCGCCGGCCCGGCCAGGGTGACCTGCCGCATGGGCACATCGCCCGGGCCGGCGGCATCCGCGTCAACCCGCACGAGCCGGAAGTCCGGCACGTCGGGACGGTACACGGACACCCCGGGGCCATCGGCGGACGGGGGCAGATACGGCACCGGGAGCGGGGTGAAGTCGAGCACGTCGAGCAGCTCGTCGATGTCGATGTGCTTGGGAGTCAGCCCCCCGCGGAGCACGTTGTCCGAGGCGGCCATCACCTCGACCCCGAGTCCGGAGAGATAGGCGTGGATGTTGCCGGCCGGCAGGTAGAGCACCTCGCCTCGGCGCAGGGTCACGTGGTTGAGCAGCAGGGAGAGCACGATGCCCGGGTCGCCGGGGTAGGCCTCGGCCAGGTCCCGCACGGTGGCGAGTTCCGCCGCGAAGCCGATCACGGCCCCGCCCTCGGCCAGGTACGCGGCCTGCCGGGCCAGTGCGACCACGCGCTCGACGAGCCAGGCGACCTCGCCGGTGTCGCCGCCGCGCCCGTCGCGCAGCAACCAGTCGACGACGTCGTGGAGCGCGTCCGGCCCGAGGAGCCGGCTCTCGAACGCGTCGAGCGCTCCCGCCTGCGGCTCGTCGCTCGCGGCGTCCAGGGCTCGGAGCTCCGCCAGGATCCGCCGGATTTCGCCCAGGTCGCGGAATCCGCAGAGCGCATCGAAGGTCTCGCTGAGCGCGTAGATGAGTTCGGGCTTGTGGAACGGGTCGCTGTAGTTCCGGCCGGCCGCGTCGACCGGGATGCCGGCCTCGTTCTCCAGGGCGAACCCGGCGCGGGCTTGCTCAGGCGAGGGGTGCGCCTGCAGGGAGAGGGGGCTGCCGGCCGCCAGGATCTTCATCAGGAACGGCAGCCGTGGCGGTGCGGAGGAACCCGCCAGCCGGGCGCCGAGCGCCCGCTCCGGTGACGCGGCTATCCACTCGGCCAGGTTCGTTGCCCCGCCCGCGACGCCCGGGTCGACAATGGTCGACGGCGAGCCGGCGTGCGCGCCGAGCCACAACTCTGCCTCCGGCTTGCCGGAGCGCTCACGCCCGAGCAGGGTCGCAATGGCGGTCGGTGAACCCCATGCGTAATCCCGCGGTGTGTTGGAAATGCCCACAAACATGGCTGGCTCCTGCCTGGCTCCGTCGACCCAAACTACCAAGCATGCCGCGGCGAGGCCGCATCCGCCTGAGCCGGCGCCACTACCCTTAGTCACATGCCCCCCGTCCGCAGCCGTTTCGTCGTCCGCACCTTTGCGACGTTCGTGCTGTTCACGCTTGTCGCCGGACAGTTCTGGCGCAACCTGCTCGACTGGTGGGGGTGGGGCGCGATCGCGCTGGTGCTCCTCGTCGGCAGCATCGTCGGCCTGGTCAGGCTGAGGCCCGACTGGATGTGGCGCGCCTTCCCGAAATCCCTGGTCGCCTTCCTCGGGCTCGCGACCCTCTCGCTGGCCTGGTCCTTCTATCCCGGAGCGAGCGCGATCGGCATCGCCCTGCAGTGGGCGACCACGCTGCCCGCGGTCTTCCTGGCGCTGGCGCTGACCTGGGCCGAACTCCTGCGCGCGTTCTCGGTCGCCCTGCGCTGGGTGCTGGGCCTCTCCCTGCTTTTCGAGCTCTGGGTCGGAATATTCGTGCGCCACGCGGTGCTGCCGTTCTGGGTCGACTACGGCACCGACACGGTGCCGCAGGCGTTCTACTGGTCCCGCGGCCTGCTGCTTCAGGGCGGACCGATCGAAGGCATCGTGGCCAGCCGAAACCTGCTCGGCTTCCTCGCCCTCCTCGCCGTCATCGTCTTCGCGGTGCAGCTGGCCGCCGGCACGGTGCGGCGCGGCTGGGGGATCGCCTGGCTGTCCCTCGCCGTGCTGATGCTCGTACTCACCCGTTCGGCGACCGTCACCCTGGCCGCCGCCGCGGTGGGTCTGACCCTGGTGTTCGCCCTGTGGGCGCGCCGGGCGGGCGCCGACGGACGCCGGCCGGTCTACCTGACGGCCGGGGCATCCGTTCTCGCCGCCGCGGGGGCCCTGATCGCGTTCACCCCGCAGCTTCTCGGCCTGTTCGGCAAGAGCCCCGACCTGACCGGCCGATTCGACATCTGGGCGAGCGTGACCGGGCTGGCCGCCCAGCGCCCGGTGCAGGGCTGGGGCTGGGTGAGCTACTGGGCGCCGTGGGTGGAGCCCTTCGACGGGCTCGCCGTGCGGAAGGGAGTCGTCTACCTGCAGGCGCACAACGCGTGGCTCGACGTCTGGCTGCAGCTGGGCATCATCGGTCTCATCGTGTTCTCCGCGCTCGTGCTGTCCACGCTCTGGCGGTCCTGGTTCCTCGCGGTCGACCGCCCGCGCCATGGCCTGGCCGACAAGTCCCCCTACACGGCGTCCGCGCTGCTGCCGCTGCTGCTGCTGGCCGCACTGCTGGCCCAGAGCGTGGCCGAGAGCCGGATGCTCGTCGAATTCGGCTGGGTCATCCTCTGCGTGCTTGCCCTGATGACGAAACGTCAGCAGGCCTCCGCCGCACCGATGCCGTAGACGGTAGCGTGGAATCGTCATGATCCCCCGTGCGTACAATTCCGCCGTCCCGTCGGCTCTGGCACGCATCCTCGCTTCGCCCCGGTTCGCGACCTCGCTCACCCACGTGGCCCTGGGCGTGGCCTTCTCGATCTCGCTTCTGAAGAGCGTGATGGGCTGGGCGGGGCTCGCCGCCGTGCTGGTCGGCCTCGTGGCCCTGGCCGCGTTCTCGCTCTCCGCCCGCCGCGCGAGCATCGAATGGCACGGGCTGCTGCCGATCTCGATCCTCGTCTTCCTGGGCTGGTCCACCCTCACCCTGGTCTGGAGCGGCTACACCGTGGCCACCCTCACCGGGGTCGGCTACCAACTGACCTTCGCGTTCCTGGCCGTGTACATCGCCCTGGCCCGGGACACCATTCAGATTGTGCGCGCCACCGGCGACGTGCTCCGCGTGCTGCTGGGGGTCTCCCTCGCACTCGAGGTGGTCTCCGGCCTGCTGCTCGACCTGCCGATCGCCTTCCTCGGAATCCAGGGGAACCTGGCCCGGTTGGGGCCGATCCAGGGCATCTTCGGTTCGCGGAACGTGCTCGGGCTGGTCGCGCTCCTCGCGTTCATCACCTTCGCCGTCGAACTTCGGTCGCGGTCGCTGCGCCGGGGCCCGGCGATCGGGTCGCTCGTGCTGGCCGGGCTGTGCATCCTTCTCGCCGGTTCCCCGGTGATCATGCTCGTCGCCCTGTTCGTCGGCGTCGCCGCCCTCGCCCTGTACTGGCTGCGGCGCACGCCTGCCGAAGGACGATGGATGCTGCAGCTCGGCCTCCTGGGCGCGACCGTGATCGCCCTGATCGGCGCGTGGATTGCCCGCGGCCGGCTCATCGAACTGCTCAACGCCGGCAGCGAATTCGAGGTGCGCTACACGCTGTGGCGCGAAATGTGGCGCCTGATCGCCCTGCATCCCCTCGAAGGCTGGGGCTGGGCCGGGTACTGGCCGAACAACGTCACCCCGTACGGCTGGCTCGACTTCGTCACCGGCCGCGACCAGTCATCCGGTCTCAACGCGTTCCTAGACGTCTATTTCCAGGCCGGCCTGGTCGGCTTCCTCGCCTTCGTCGCCCTGGTCGGGCTCGCCTTCGTGCGTTCCTGGCTGCTCGCCTCGAACAAGCGCACCTTCGTGCACGTCTGGCCGGCGCTGACCCTCGTCGCCCTGCTGGTCGCGTCGGCCGCGGAGAGCACCATCCTGGTCGAGTTCGGCTGGCTGCTCCTCGTCGTCTGCGCGATGAAGGCATCGCAGGGCATGAGCTGGCGGAGCGCCCTGGCGCGGCATCCGCGGCGGTTCGAGGACTAGCGTGAATCGTCGTCTGCTGAGGTTCACCGGCGGCTACGGCATCTCGGTCCTGCTGAGCGGTGTGATCAGCATCGCCGTCATCCCGGCCGTGATCATCTTCGCCGGGAAGGACGCCTGGGCGACGATCGCCGTCGCGCAGGCCGTGGCGGGGTTCGCGTTCGTCATCGCCGTGTTCGGCTGGGGTGTCACCGGTCCGACGACGGTGGCCACGCTGGACGACGGGGAGCGCGGGCGCTTCTACCTCGATTCGCTGATGAGCCGCCTCTGGCTCTGCGTGCCGATCCTGCCGGTGGCGATCGTGATTGCGATTCCGCTCTCGCGCGGCGACGGGATGCTCGCGGCCGTCACGGTCGCCACCGGCGTGCTGGCCGCCCTCGGCGGCGGCTGGTTCTACGTCGGGGAGTCCAGCCCCATCCGCTTCCTCCTGCTCGACACGCTCCCCCGCAACGTGGGGACGGTTCTCGGCGCGCTGATCCTGATGGCGACCGGGAACCCGCTGTGGTTCGTCGCTTTGCAGGGTCTCGGCGTCGTCGTCGCGACGGTGGTCACCACCCGGGACATCCTGCGTCGGTACCCCGGCTGGACGCTCTTCCTCTCGCCCCGGCCCGCCGTGGGTAACCTGCGCGGGCACTCGGCATCCGTCACGATGTCCGTCACGTCGTCGCTGTACGTGAACGTTCCGGTCATCCTGGTCGGCATTTTCATCCCACAGGCGACCGCCGCCTACGCCCTCGCCGAGCGGATTGTGCGGCTCGCGCTGTACTCGACGCGGCCGATCGTGCAGGTGGCGCAGGGTTACGTCCCCTCCCGCAGCCTGGACGTCCAGGTCTTCCGGGCCCGGAGGGTGCTCTGGATCGCGCTGCTGCTGGGCGGGGTCGGCGCGCTGGGCTACACGCTGCTCGGCCCCTGGGCCGGCTCCATCCTCTCGGGCGGGACCCTGACGATCCCGTTCAGCCTCGCGCTGGCGATGGGGATCAACCTCGGTGCCCTCCTGGCCTCCCAGCTGACCGGATTCGCCTGCATGAACGCCTTCGAGCTGACCAAGGCGCTGGCCGTCAGCACGATTGTCGGCGCGGTCGTGGGAAGCGCGCTGATGATTCCGTTGACGCTCTGGTTCGGGGTCTCCGGGCTCGCGTTCGGGCTCGCCGCCGCGGAAGTGAGCGTCCTGGCCGTGCAACTCGTCGTGCTGCGTCCGTTCCTGCGTGTCCCCCGCGCCTGATCGGGCGGCGGGGCAGGCGCGGGCGGCGCCCGCAGTCGCGGGCAGGAGGCATCCCGGCGCCGGACGGTAGGGTCGTAGGTGGACGTGACGTCCGGCGCAGCTGAACGGAGTACGAACGATTGACTGACTGGACAACGATTCAGAACGTGGTTTTCCCGCTGGAGAACGACCCGGATGTGCTCTCGCTGTATCTTGACGCCGACACCTGGGCCCGATTCGGCGACACCGAGACCCGGGTGAGCGACAACGCGCACATCGATGACCTGATCTCGAGGGAGAGCATCCGGATCGGCGCCACCGCGCGCGTCTCCTTCGCCAGCTACTTCAACGCATTCCCCGCGTCCTACTGGCAGCACTGGACCACGGTGCGCTCGATCCGCCTGAACCTGCAGACGGAGGGCGCCGGGACGCTGATGATCTACCGCTCGACCGCGCACGGCATCGCCCAGCGCGTCGAGTCGCACGCCCTGGCCGGAACGATGAGCACCAGCGTCGACCTCCCCGTCGTCACCTTCGGCGACGGCGGCTGGTACTGGTTCGACATCGTCGCCGGGACCGAACCGCTCGTGCTCCGCGGCGGCAGCTGGGCCACCCCCGACGAGCCCGCCCGGACGGGCAAGGTCTGCCTCGGGATCACCACCTTCAACAAGCCCGACTACTGCGTCGAAACGCTGGACGCCCTCGCCGGCAGCGGCGCGCTGCTGGGCGAGATCGACCGGGTCTTTCTCGTCGACCAGGGCAACGACAAGGTCAAGGCGCAGGGCGCCTACCCGGCCGTCGCGGCCAGGCTCGGCGACCAGCTCCAGGTCATCGAGCAGCCCAACCTCGGCGGCTCGGGGGGCTTCGCCCGCTCAATGGCGGAAACACTCGACCGACCAGAGAGCGACTTCGTGCTGCTGCTTGACGACGACGTCAAGGTCGAGCCCGAAAGCATCTTCCGCGCGCTGCAATTCGGCCGGTTCAGCCGGCGCCCCGTACTCGTCGGCGGGCACATGTTCGACCTGCTCGACCGCCCGGTGCTGCACGCCTTCGCCGAGACCGTCGACCTCAAGCCGTTCGTCTGGCACTCCGAACCGCACGACAAGGTTCCCCACGACTTCCGGTTCAGCAACCTGCGCCAGACCCGCTGGATGCATGCCCGGATGGACGCGGACTACAACGGCTGGTGGTTCTGCCTCATCCCGACCGAGGCACTCCGGTCCGTCGGCCTGTCCCTCCCCGCCTTCATCAAGTGGGACGACGCGGAGTACTGCCTCCGCGCCGGCGCGGCCGGATTCGCGACCGTCAGCCTGCCCGGCGCCGCGCTCTGGCATGTGTCCTGGCTGGACAAGGACGACTCCATCGACTGGCAGGCGTATTTCCACGCCCGCAACCGGTTCGTGGCCGCGCTGCTGCACTCGCCGTTCAAGGGCGGCGGGGATCTCCTGCGCGACAGCCGCATCTGGGACATCAAGCACCTGCTGTCGATGCAGTACTACCCGGTTGCCCTGCGCCAGCAGGCCCTGCGCGACGTGCTGAGCGGCCCCGCGCACATGCACGCGACGCTGCCGACCAAGCTCGCCGAGCTCCGGGCCCAGGCCGCGGACTTCCGCGAGAAGCGCGTGCTGAAATCGGATGCCGAAACCCCCGTGACCAATGAAGGCAAACGGGTGTACCCGATCCCGGCCGGCACCCAGCAGGCCAGGGGACCTCGCGGACTGGCGCTGATCCTCTTCACCGCGCAGATGGTGGCCCGGCACTGGCTGGTCAAACCGGCCGCGGCCAATGTCGAGCGCCCGCAGGTGGAGCTGTCCAAGCGCGACGGCGTCTGGTTCCGGCTGCCGTATTTCGACAGCGCGCTCGTCTCGACCGCCGACGGCGCCGGGAAGACCTGGTATTCCCGGGACCGCCGCCAGTTCCGGCGGATGCTGCGCGAGAGCTGGCGCCTGCACCGGGAGATCGGTCGCCGCTGGCCCGAACTCGCCCGCCAGTACCGGGACGCGCTGCCCGAGATCACCTCGGTCAAGGAGTGGGACAAGACGCTCGGCCGCTGAGCCGCCCGCTCGCGAGATTCGCCGGCCCGCTCGCCGGCCGCGAGAGTCGCCGATTGTGCCGAGAGTCCCCGCTGCAACGGCGACACTGGGCAGAAACGGCGAGTCTCGGCGCAACCTTCGCCGAGATTGACAGGTGCGGTCGAGCTTGCCCGGCACACCAGGGCAACTCGACCGGAACAGTCAAGGTCGGCGCACAGGCCGGTCCCACCGGCCGCCGCCGCCGCGGTCGCCCGCCGCGAGAGTCGCCGATTGTGCCGAGAGTCCCCGCTGCAACGGCGACTCTCGGCAGAAACTGCGAGCCTCGCCGCTGTGGTGCACGGCTGGCGCCGCGCGGGGGCTAGTGCTGGAGGAGCGCGGCGATCACACGGGTGGCGGCGTGGCCGTCGCCGTAGGGCGCGGCATCCGTGGCGGCCGGCCAGGGCCGGGTGACCCCGGCGGCGATCTGCTCGCGCGAGGTTGCCAGCACGTTCCAGCCGAGGTCGATCGTCTCGACCCACTCGGTCTCCGTGCGCACGGTCGTGCACGGCACGCGCAGCAGGAACGCTTCCTTCTGCAGGCCGCCCGAGTCGGTCACCACGCCCGCGCTGGCCATGACGGCCGCAATGAGTTCCGAGTAGCCGAGCGGCTGATGCGGGATGAGCGTGCCCGTGGCCAGGTCGATGCCGAACTCCGCCGCCTTGGCGATCAGGCGCGGGTGGGCGAGCAGCACGACCGGGCGGTCGAGGGAGGACAGGCTGTCGACGATCTCGGCCAGGCGGGCGGGGTCATCCGTGTTGTCGGCCCGGTGGAGCGTCGCGAGGTAGAAGCCGCCGTGCTCGAGGGAGAGGGACTCGAGCAGCTGGGAGGGCCGGCCCGCGGCGGCGTCGCGAACCTGGTAGAGCACGTCGGCCATGACGTCTCCGACGACGATGGAGCGGTCGGCGAGCCCCTCCGCGGTGAGGTGCGCGAGCGCCACCTCGGTGGGCGGGAGCAGCAGGTCGGCGGCGTGGTCGGTGAGCACCCGGTTGTGTTCCTCCGGCATCCGCCGGTTGAAGGAACGCAGCCCGGCCTCCAGGTGCGCGACCTTGTAGTGCAGCTTCACGGCGCTCAGCGCGGCGGCGACGGTGGAGTTCGTGTCCCCGTAGACGAGGACCCAGTCGGGGTTGTGCTCGGTGAGCACGGCGTCGAGGGCACCGAGCATCGCTCCGGTCTGCACGCCGTGGCTGCCGGAGCCGACGCCGAGGTGCACGGTCGGCGCGGGGATGCTGAGTTCCTCGAAGAAGACATCGGAGAGCAGCGGGTCGTAGTGCTGACCGGTGTGCACGATGATGTGCTCCACCCCGGCCTCTGCCGCCGCCCGGGCGATCGGGGCAAGCTTGACGAATTGCGGTCTGGCACCTACGACACTCAGTAACTTCACACGGGCAATCCTAGGCGAGCGTGCCTGAGCGGCGTCTTCAGGCGCCCGTCGAGAGGAAGTGGGCGGCCAGGATGCGCGCGGAATAGCGGCCGTCGTGCACCTCGCCGACGAAGCGGGGACCCGCCTCGGCGACCTGCCGGTAGTGGCCGGGATCGGCCACGACCCGGCGGATGGCCTCGGCCAGTTCGGCGGCGGTCGCCTGGACGATCGGCAGGGCCAGGCCCGTGGCCGCCTCCACCTCCGCGCGCACCTGCTCCGAGACATCCGAGACCACGAGCCGCCCGGATGCCAGCGCCTCGCACGCCGCCACCCCATAGCTGCCGATCCGGAACTGGTCGACCACGATGTCCGCCGAACCGTACAGTTCGGGCATGTCTCCCGAGGGAACGCCCTCGACCCGGCGGTAGTCGATCAGGCCGTCGTCATGCAGCGCCGTCAGAATCGGGTCGACGAGGTCGGTGCCCTTGATGATCGCCTTGCTCGGAATGTGGACGACAACCGGGCGCGGGCCCGTCAGTGCCGGATTGGAGCGCTTCCACCGCTCGAGGTCGACGACGACCGGGAGCCAGAGGCCCTGCGCGACATCGAGCAGGAGGTCGGGAGTGGAGACGAAGACGGGGAGCCCGCACCGGTCGAGCACCCGCCGGTTCTCCCGGGCGCGCCGTTCCAGCTCGGGCGTCTGCGCGAGCAGGCCGTCGCGGTAGGGAGAGAACGGATTCGTCCGGGCGTGGCGGCTGGGCAGCCGGATGTCGGTTCCGTGGCAGACGAAGGCGGCCCGGACCCCGCTCCGTGCCAGGGCCGCCACCTCGCGCTCGACCGAGCCGAGGAAGGTGCCGAACAGCGGGCGCTCGGCCTCGATCAGCACGTGGGTGAAGCCCCGGCTGACCGCCCGGAGCTGGCGCCGCTGCCAGGATCCGGAGTACAGGTACACGTCTTTGTCGACCGGGTAGTCGGCCCGGAAGCCGAACGCGCCGGCGCCCTGGAAGCCCATGCTCACCGCCCCGGCGCCGGGCACATGCCGGGAGACCGCGCGGGCCCACTGGCCGCCCTGGCCGGCGAAATTGGCCGGGGCAACGTACAAGCGGATGTCCGTGTCGGGTGCCTGCGCCGGGCCGGGGATGCGGGCGCCGCCGCCCAGGACGGCCCGGTCGAGCCCCCGGAGCACCCGATCCGGCGCCCGGGACAGGAGACCGTCCGCGACCGCGTTGAGCCGGTCCGGCCAGGAGTGCCGCGAGCGCCAGATGCCCTGCAGCACCCGGCGCACGGCGTTGGTCAAGGGTTTCGGCACACCTTGAAGCTAGCAGCATCGGCAAACCGGAAGACGGTCATTCCCGCTGAGCAAACTAGGATGAGTCGGATGCGCTCACTGCCGCAAGTCCAGCGCTCACTGCCGCAAGTCCAGGGAGGACCGCCCCCGCAATGACCTTGTACACAATTGTCCGAAACCTGCTCAATGCGCTTCCCGCCGGTTCGAAACGCTTCCTCGTGCGGTACACCGGCGCGACGATGGCCCTCTCGGTGCTCGACATCGTCTCCCTCGGCCTCCTCGCCGTCGTGCTCCCCGGGATGATCTCGAACAAGCCCACGACGATCCCGGTGCTCGGCGTCACCATCTCGGAGGTCGGCCAGTACACGGTCATCCTCGCGATCATCGCCGGCGCCATCGTGCTGAAGTCCCTGCTGAACATGCTCGTCGTGCGGATCGGCACTCGGCGCTTCGCGAACCACGAGGTCGCCATCGGCGACAAGCTGTTCGCCGCGTACATGAGCACGCCGTGGGTCGAGCGGCTCCGGATGAACTCGGCCGACATCGTGCGTTCGGTCGACGCCGGGGTCAACACGACCGTCTACGGTGTGCTCATCCCGGCGAGCAGCCTGGCCGGCGAGATCGTGTCCACGGCCGCGGTGCTGCTGGTGCTGACCATCGCCCAGCCGTCGACGGCCGCGCTCACGATCGTCTACCTCGGCCTGATCGCCCTGTTCCTCTCCCGGGTGATCACCCGGAAGGCCGTGCTGCACGGACGGCGCAACCGCGAGTACTCGTTCTACACCTCCCGCCTGATCACCGAAGCGGTCGCGACGCTCAAGGAGATCACGCTCCGCGGCGCCACGGCCGGCATCGGCCAGGCCGTCCACGGCAACCGGCTGGAGGCCTCGCGGTCGCGTGCCACCCTGTCCTTCCTGAGCGTGGTCCCGCGTTACATCCTCGAATCGGCACTGATCGTCGGCTTCATCCTCGTCGGCGGCATGGGCTGGATCACCGGCGGCCAGACCGGCGCGGTCAGCGCGATCGCCCTGTTCGCCGTTGCCGGTTTCCGCATCGTCCCCTCGCTCACCCGGTTCCAGGCGATCCTGTCCCAGATGCACTCGAACGCGTCGTTCGCCGAACTGGTGCTGGACGAGATCGCCAAGGCGGAACAGCGCAAGATCGAGATCACCCCGGACGACACCGCCGTCCTCCCCCCGGCGTCGGAGCGCGACATCACGCTGAACGAGGTGAGCTTCAGCTTCCCCGATGCGGATTCCCCCGCACTGGACCGGGTGAGCATGAACATCCCGGCCGGATCCCATGTCGCCATCGTCGGCGCCTCCGGCGCGGGAAAGTCGACGCTGGTCGACATCCTGCTCGGCCTGTTGATCCCGACGTCGGGCACCATCACGGTCGGTCAGCAGCCGCTCACCTCGGTGCTCAACGCCTGGCGCGCCTCAATCGGCTACGTGCCGCAGGAGGTTGCCCTCTTCGACGCGTCGATCGCCCAGAACGTGGCCCTCAGCTGGGACCCGGCGCACGTCGAGCCCGCGCGCGTGGTGACCGCCCTGGACCGCGCCCAGCTCAGTTCCATGGTCGACGCCAGGGAGGGCGGAGTCGAAGCCCCCATCGGCGAGCGCGGCATGGCCCTCTCCGGCGGCCAGCGGCAGCGGCTCGGCATCGCCAGGGCCCTCTACCCCGACCCCGGCGTGCTGGTCATGGATGAGGCCACCAGCGCCCTCGACACCGCGACCGAGGCCGCCGTCACCCAGGCGATCAAGGCCCTCGTCGGGCACCTCACCGTGATCACCGTCGCCCACCGGCTGGCGACGATCCGGCACGCCGACATCGTCTTCTTCTTCAAGGACGGCCGGCTCGAGGCCAGCGGCACCTTCCAGGAAGTCGTCAACGCCGTTCCCGACTTCGCCGCGCAGGCCGCCCTGGCCGGACTCTCCCCGGAGGCCCAGTCGTGAAGAAGGACCTGACGGTCACCCACCTCTTCGATGCGGCCGACGTCGGCAAGCTGCTCGCGGCGAAGGGCCGCGAGGCGGGTCTCGACTGGCGCTACCGCAACGTGCGCGACCTGAGCCACGATTCGAACCCCGTGCGCAAGTACGCCGGCGCCCTGGCCTGGCATGCGGGCCGGATCATCGACCTGCTCCCCTCCGACCTGATCCACCTGCACTACGGCAGGCGCACCTCGTACCTGCAGCTGTGGCCTCGTCGGCCGTACGTGCTGCACTTCCACGGCACCGACATCCGTCACCATTTCCACCAGCCCTACGCGCACGACGTGATGCTGAGCGCCTCCGCCACCGCGCAGGCCGTGCTCTACTCGACGCCGGACCTCAGGGAACACGCCATCCAGGCGCGCGCGGATGCCGTCTACTTCCCGATCCCGGTTGACGTGCCGGCGCTGCCCGCCTGGCGTCCGGCCGAAACACCGACAATCGTGTTCGCCTCCCGCTGGGACGGCTCCAAGAACGCCGACTTCCAGCTCGACATCGCCCGCGGCCTCGTCGCGCGGGCGGGCGGCGCCGTTCGCGTGCAGGGGCTGGACTGGGGAGACTCCGCCGGCGCCGCGCGCGAGGCCGGGGTGGAAATCATGCCCCGGATGCCCAAGCCCGAGTACCTCCGCTGGCTTGCCGGCGCGCATGTGGTCGCCGGCCAGGCCGCGGGCGTCGTGGCCACCAGCGAACTCGAGGCCATCGGCATCGGGGTGCCCGTCGTCATGCCGCTGCACCCGGCCTACGACACCACCACCCCCGTGATCACGGCGGAAACCTCCGTGGAGCTCGTTACCGCGGCCCTGGCCGCGCTCGAACAACCCCAGGATGCCTCGCGGGCCCTCGGCGGGCCGGCCTGGATGCTGGGCACCCACGACGCTTCGATGCTCGCCGCCCGGCTGGCGGACATGTACCGCGGCCTGCCGCTGTGACCCGATCGGCGGGCGACCAGGTGCAACACGCGAACGGACAGGACAGATGACCAAGCAGGACGCGCCTCACCTTCTCTACGTCGCCTGGGGATACCCTCCCTGCCGCGGCGGAGGGGTCTACCGTGCCCTCGCGACGGCGAACGCCTTCGCGGAGAAGGGCTGGCGGGTCACCGTGCTGACGGCCAACCGCGAGACCTTCACGATGGGCACCGGGATCGACAGCACGCTGGAGGCCCAGATCCACCCGTCGATCACCGTCGTGCGCGTGCCGTTCACCAGCGGCGCCTACCAGACCGACATCCGCACCTGGTCCTTCTGGAGGGCCCACGCCCCGGAGCTGTGGAACGGGTACCGCGCACGCAAGGACATCCGCTCGTTCCCCGAGGGGACCTACGGCGGCTGGCGCACTCCCCTCGAGGAGGCGGCCGTGCGCATCCACCGGGCCAACCCGGTCGGCCTCACCATCGGCACGGCCAACCCGCACGTCGACTTCACCCCCGGCCTCCGGCTGCACAAGGACTTCGGTGTTCCGTACGTCATGGACTACCGCGACGCCTGGCAGCTCGACGTGTTCTCCGGCCGGCGACTGACCCCTCCCGGGAGCCCGCAGGACACCTGGGAGACCGAACTGGTCGAGAGCGCCAGGGAGGTCTGGTTCGTCAACGAACCCATCCGCGCCTGGCACGCGAAGATCTACCCGGCGCACGCCGAAAAAATGCACGTCGTGGCCAACGGGTACGACGCCGACATGGCGAAGTTCTCCGACCAGCCCCGCCCCGGCCGGGAGCAGGGGCTCGTGCTCGGCTACATCGGCACGATTTCCGCCCACGTGCCCATGCGGGAGCTCTTCGACGGCTGGGCCCTGGCCCGGAGCCGGTCCCCGCTGCTGGCCTCCTCCCGGATCGACATCTACGGCTACCTCGACCACTCCGGGATCCCGAACGATCGAATCCTCGCCCTCCTCTCCGAGTTCCGTGAGCAGGGCATCCGGTACCTGGGCCCGGTCGGCAAGTCCGAGATCGCGGACACCTACCATTCCTTCGACGCCCTCCTGCTCGTGCTCGGCACCGGCAAGTACGTGACGAGCGGGAAGGTCTTCGAGTACTGCGCCACCGGCCTTCCGGTCGCGTCCATCCACGACCCGGGCAATGCCGCCACCGAGATCCTTGAGGACTCCGCGGCCTGGATCGCGACACCGGATCTCAGCGCCGAGGCGATCGCGGCCACGCTCATCGCCCTGGCCGAACGCGCCGTGAACCAGACGAGCAGCGAACGCCACGCCGTGCAGGACTGGGCCGCGCAGTACGAACGGTCCAACCAGCTGCTGCCCCGCATCCGGGCCCTCGGCGCCCCGCACGACACCACCGCGTCCGAAAGTGAGGCCCCGCGATGAACCGCGTCGTACTCGTGAGCCCCTCCGGTTCGATCTTCAAGAGCCTGGCCGAACTGGGCCTCGACGACCTGCCCGCCGATGCGCGACCCGAACTCACGGTGCTCTGCTGGGAGGCGGGAGCCGGCGAGGCGCCCAGCATCGCCGTGGGCCATGACGATTCGGGCACCCTCTCCGGGCGGCTCCGCCTTAGCGTGCAGCGCGCCCTGTCCGGGTCGGCGGCCGGCCGCAACCTCTTCCGGCTCACCCCGTGGGACGGCGGCAGCCGCATGTGGCGTGCGGTGCGACGGAGCCCCGCGGCCCGCCAGGCGCTGCGGGAGGCCGGGCTGATCGTCGCCGTCGAACGCGACTCGATCCTCACCGCCTGGAAGAGCGTGCACTCCTCCCTCGCGCGGGACGCGGCCGCCGTGTACGGCCTGCCCTCCGCGCGCACCGTGCTCAAGGATTCCCGCCCGCATGGCTAGCCCGGGCGTGCCGGCACACGCGCAGCAGACCCTGCTGGTGCTGCCCGCTTTCAATGAAGAGGGTTCGGTCGGGGAGGTGCTCCGCGAGATCGCGGAGGTGCTTCCCGGCATCCGCTGCCTCGTCGTCAACGACGGTTCGACCGACGCCACCCGGCAGCGCGCCCTCGACGCGGGCGCGACGGTTCTCGACCTGCCCTTCAACCTGGGCGTCGGAGGCGCGATGCGCGCCGGGTTCAAGTTCGCTGTCGCCCACGGATACCGCAACGTCGTTCAAATCGACGCCGACGGCCAGCACGACCCGCGCAATGTGCTCTCCCTGATCGACAAGCTCGACTCCAACGACATCGTGATCGGCGCGCGTTTCGCGGGCACCGGGGACTACGACGCCCGCGGCCCCCGGCTCTGGGCGATGGTCGTGCTGGCCAGGATCATCAGCCGGATCAGCCGTGTTCCGCTCACCGACGTGACCAGCGGCTTCAAGGCCAACGGCCCGCGCGCCGTCGCGCTGTTCGCCGAGCACTTCCCGGCCGAGTACCTCGGTGACACGCTCGAGGCCCTGGTGATCGCCGCCGGCGCCAAACTGCGGATCAGCCAGGTTCCCGTCTCCATGCGCCCGCGCCAGGCCGGCAATCCCTCGCACCATCCGTTCAAGGCGGCCGTCTACCTGGGGCGAGCGTGCATCGCGCTCCTCTTCGCGTTGATGCGCCCGCATGTGAAGGTCCCGCCGGAGGTCACCACGTGAGCACAGCAACCTACATCCTGGGGATCGTCTCCGCCCTGATCGCCCTGTTCACCGTCGTGGAGCTGCTCCGCCGGCGGCGCCTGCGCGAGCGCCACGCGGTGTGGTGGTTCGTCGCGGCGCTCCTCGCCCTGGTCCTCGGCATCTTCCCGGCCACCCTCACCGCCCTGGCCGACCTGCTCGGGGTCGAGGTGCCGACCAACCTGGTGTTCTTCGTGAGCATCGTGATTCTCTTCCTGGTGAGCCTGCAGCACAGCTCCGAACTGACCGGGCTGGAAGACAAGACCCGGGTGCTGGCAGAAGAGTCCGCGCTGCAAAAGGTAAGGTTGGAGCGGCTCGAAGGCCTCCAGGAACGACCTTCCGGCGATTTTCGCCCCGAGCCGTGACGCTCGGCGCCTCAAAAAAACCAGTGAACGGTGCCGCGAAAGCGCCGTGAAAGGATTCCTCTCCGTGACTACCATTGCCGCAACCGCTGATGTCGCCGACAACGCCGTCCTCGGCGAGGAGTGCAAGGTCTGGCACCTGGCCCAGGTGCGCGAAGACGTTCGGATGGGCGACAACTGCATCGTCGGACGCGGCGCCTACATCGGCACCGGCGTGACCATGGGCGACAACTGCAAGGTGCAGAACTACGCGCTGGTGTACGAGCCCGCGACCCTGGCCGACGGCGTGTTCATCGGCCCGGCCGTCGTGCTCACCAACGACACCTACCCGCGGGCGATCAGCCCCGACGGGTCGCTCAAGAGCGCCCACGACTGGACCCCGGTCGGGGTCACCATCGAGGAGGGGGCCTCGATCGGCGCCCGCGCGGTCTGTGTGGCCCCGGTCACCATCGGCCGCTGGGCCACCGTCGCCGCCGGCGCGGTCGTCACCAGGGACGTCCCGGCGTTCGCGCTGGTCGCCGGTGTCCCGGCGCGGCGCATCCGCTGGGTCGGCAAGGCGGGGGTTCCGCTCGTCCAGGACGCCGACGCGTGGGTCTGCCCGGAGACCGGCACCCGCTACATCGAAGAGAACAACGTATTGCGAGAGGCACTGTCATGACCGAATTCATCCCGGCCGCACGCCCGATCATCGGCGACGAGGAGCGCGCCGCGGTCGACGCCGTGCTGCTTTCCGGCATGCTCGCCCAGGGCACCGAGGTAGCCGAATTCGAACGCGAGTTCTCTGACGTGCTCCTCGACGGCCGCGCCGCGGTCGCCGTGAACTCCGGCACCTCCGGGCTGCACCTCGGCCTCCTCGCCGCCGGCGTCGGCCCCGGCGACGAGGTCATCGTGCCCTCCTTCACCTTCGCGGCCACCGCCAACTCGGTCGCCCTGACCGGTGCCACCCCCGTTTTCGCGGACATCGAACCCGATCACTTCTGCCTGGACCCGAAGGACGTGGCGCGGAAGATCACCTCCCGCACCGTGGGCATTATGCCGGTGCACCTCTACGGGCACCCGGCCGACGTCGCCGCCCTCGGCGACCTCGCCACCGAACACGGCCTCGGCCTGTTCGAAGACGCCGCGCAGGCGCACGGCGCCGCCGTCGACGGCCGGAAGGTCGGCACCTTCGGCACGTTCGGGATGTTCAGCCTCTACCCGACGAAGAACATGACCAGCGGCGAGGGCGGCATGGTCTCGACCGGCGACCCCGAGGTCGAACGGCGCCTGCGGCTGCTCCGCAACCAGGGCATGGAGAAGCAGTACGAGAACGAACTCGTCGGCTTCAACGCGCGGATGACGAACATCCACGCCGCCATCGGCCGCGTGCAGCTGCGCAAGGTGCTCGGCTGGACCGCGACCCGGCAGCGGAACGCCGCGTTCCTCGACGCGAACCTCGAGGGTGTGAAGACTCCCCTCGTCGGGCCCGGCATCACGCACGTCTACCACCAGTACACGATCCGGGTCACCGACGACCGTGACGGATTCGCCGCCGCGCTGCGCGAGGAATTCAACATCGGATCCGGGGTGTACTACCCGATCCCGAACCACCGCCTGCCCTCGTTCAACCTCGTCTGCGATCTGCCCGAGACCGAGCGGGCCTCCCGCGAGGTGCTCTCCCTGCCGGTGCATCCGTCGCTGTCCGAAGACGACCTGGAGCGCATCGTCACCGCCGTCAACTCACTTGCGAAGGCAGGATCATAATGGCCAACCTCCGCATCGGACTCATCGGCCTCGGCATGATGGGCAGGCACCACGCCCGCGTCATCCGGGAGCTCGACGGCGTCGACCTGGTCGCCATCGCCGACCCCCAGGGTGACCCGCACGGCGTCGGCGGCAGCCTCGCCGTGCTGCCCACGGTCACCGAACTCATCGCCGCCGGCATCGACGCCGCGGTCGTGGCCGTGCCGACCGGCTACCACGAAGCCGTCGCTCTCGAACTGGCGGACGCCGGCGTGCACACCCTGGTCGAGAAGCCGATCGCGAGCACCGGCGACGCCGGGGAACGCATCGCCGCCGCGTTCGAGCAGCGCGGGCTGGTCGGTGCCGTCGGCCACATCGAGCGCTTCAACCCCGCCCTGCAGGACCTGCGCCGCCGCCTGGCCGCCGGCGAGCTCGGCGACATCTACCAGATCGCCACCCGCCGGCAGGGCCCCTTCCCGGCCCGCATCGCCGACGTGGGCGTGGTCAAGGACCTCGGCACGCACGACATCGACCTGACCGCCTGGCTCGCGCAGTCGCCGTACCGCAGCGTGTCCGCCCACACCACGACGCGCAGCGGCCGCCCGCACGAGGACATGGTGTCCGCGATCGGCCAGCTCGCCAACGGCATCATCACCAACCACATCGTCAACTGGCTCTCCCCTCTCAAGGAGCGAGTCACCGTGGTCACGGGCGAGCGCGGATCGTTCGTCGCCGACACCCTCAGCGCCGACCTCACGTTCTTCGCGAACGGCACCATCAACACCGAGTGGGAGTCCGTCGCGGCGTTCCGCGGCGTCACGGAGGGGTCGATGACCCGCTTTGCCCTGACCAAGCGGGAGCCGCTCCGCTCCGAACACGAGGCGTTCCGCGACGCGATCCTCGGCATCTCCCAGAACATCGTCACCATGCGCGAGGGTCTCGCGACGCTGCGCGTGGCCGAAGCGGTCGTCGAGTCGGCGATCACGGGAGAAACTCGTCTGCTGACGGACTGAGCCATGGCGAAACCTACACGTGTGGTCATCGCCACGCGGCTGTTCCCGCCGGAGGTCAGTGCGGGCGCATTCCGCCTGAACGAACTTGCCTCGGGATTCCTTCGCCGCTCCTGCCGGGTGCGCGTCATCACGACGACCCCGCCGGCCACGGCCCCGACCGCGGCCGCTGACCGCGACGACCTCGAACTGTCGCGCTTCCCCGTGCTGCGCGACGCCGGCGGCAACGTGCGCGGGTACCTGCAGTACCTGAGCTTCGACATCCCGCTCGTGCTGCGGTTGCTCGTGTCCCGGTACGACATCGCCGTGTCGGAGGCGCCCCCGACAACGGGAGCGGTCGTGTCCGTGATCAGCAGGCTCAAGCGCCGCCCGTACGCGTACTACGCGGCGGACATCTGGACCGATGGCCTGACCGCGCTCAAGTCGCCGCGACTGGTCATTTCCCTGATGCGCGCCTTCGAGGGCCATGTGATGCGCCACGCCTCCACGGTGCTGTCGATCTCCGACGAGGTCACCGTGCGGATCCGCGAGTTCGGCGTCGACGCCGCGAAGATCGCCACCGTCGGCAATGGCGTCGACACCACGGTCTTCACCCCCGACGGACCCGTCGCCGAGAGCACGCACCCCTACCTGATCTACACCGGCACGATGTCGGAATGGCAGGGCGCGGACATCTTCGTGCGCGCGATGCCGCGGGTGCTCGCGCGGTTCCCCGACGCTCAGCTGCGCTTCTTCGGCCAGGGCGCATCCGAGGCCGAGCTGCGCCGGCGAGCCGCCGAACTCGCGCCGGGAAGCGTGTTCTTCGGCGGTGTGATTGCGCCGAGCGAGGCGGCCACCTGGCTCCGCGGGGCCGCCGCGGCCCTGGTGAGCATCGCCCCGGGCCTGGGTTATGACTTCGCCCGGCCCACCAAGACGTACGCCGCGGCCGCCTGCGGCACCGCCGTCGTCTTCGCCGGCGTGGGCAGCGGCGCCGCCCTGGTGCGCGACAACGGGCTGGGCGAACACGCCGAGTTCACGGTCGACGCCGTCGGCGACGCGATGATCCGCGCCCTCGAAGCGCACCAGTCCGGGGAAGCCGCCCGCCTGCGCGCGCACCGCGTGGCCTGGACCGAACAGAACGCCTCCCTCCGCGCCGTCGGCAACCTGGCCGCCGAAGCCGTGCTCACCGGGGGCGGGCTGTCGTGACCATTCAGGCATTCCCCACGCGCCCGCCACGTATCCTGTAATGTCCCCCGATCCATGGAGAGTCTTGTGAATACCGACCTCGTCGTCGTCGGGTCCGGCTTCTTCGGCCTCACCATCGCCGAACGCTGTGCCCGCGAAGTCGGCCTGAACGTCACCGTCATCGACCGGCGCAGCCACATCGGCGGCAATGCGTACAGCGAGAACGAGCCCCAGACCGGCATCGAGGTGCACCGCTACGGCTCGCACCTCTTCCACACCTCCAACGAGCGGGTGTGGGAGTACGTGAACCGGTTCACCGCCTTCACGAACTACCAGCACAAGGTGTACACGAGCCACAAGGGCGAGGTGTACCCGATGCCGATCAACCTCGGCACGATCAACCAGTTCTTCCGCTCGTCCTACGGCCCGGACGAGGCGCGCGCGCTCATCCGGGAGCAGTCGGCCGAGTTCGCCGGCACCAACCCGGAGAACCTCAACGACAAGGGCATCTCACTGATCGGGCGTCCCCTCTACGAGGCGTTCATCAAGAACTACACGGCGAAGCAGTGGCAGACCGACCCCAAGGACCTGCCGGCCGAGATCATCTCCCGGCTGCCGGTGCGCTACACCTACGACAACCGCTACTTCAACGACACGCACGAAGGCCTCCCGGTCGACGGCTACACCGCCTGGCTCGAGCGGATGGCCGACCACCCGAAGATCGATGTGAGGCTCGACACGGACTTCTTCGACGACTCGCAGGAGTTCAGCAAGAACAACGTCGCCGGCCAGGTTCCCGTCGTCTACACCGGCCCGATCGACCGTTACTTCGACTTCTCCGAGGGCGAGCTGTCCTGGCGCACCCTCGACTTCGAAGAGGAGGTGCTGCCGACCGGCGACTTCCAGGGCACCAGCGTGATGAACTACCCCGACCTCGACGTGCCGTACACGCGCATCCACGAGTTCCGGCACTTCCACCCCGAACGCGACTACCCGCGCGACGCGACCGTGATCATGCGCGAGTTCTCTCGTTTCGCCCAGAGCGGCGACGAGCCGTACTACCCGATCAACACCGTCGAGGACCGCGAGCGGCTCCTGGCCTACCGCCCCGCGATCAAGGCCGAGAAGGATGTGCTCTTCGGCGGCCGCCTGGGTACCTACAAGTACCTCGACATGCACATGGCCATCGGGTCGGCCCTGACGATGTTCGAGAACAAGCTTCGCCCGCATTTCGCGGGAACGGCGGCGCTGCAGTCCGGTTCGGCCGGCGACGACGAGTGACCCGGCGCGGCCGGAGGCGTGACTCGTGAGCTGGTTTGAGGCGATCCCCGCGCTGACCGTGGCCGTGCTGACGGTCGTGCTGATCGGCGCGCCGTTCGCGTGGGCGGTCGGCGCGCGGGGCATCACGTTCCTCGGCCTGAGCGTCGCGAGCTCCGTGTCGGCGGTGGCGCTCTCCTCGGTCGTTGCGCCCCTGGTCGGGCTGCCCTGGAACCTCCTGGCCCCGTTCCTGGTCTCCCTGCCGCTGGCCGCGATCGGGTTCGCGCTGCGCCGCTTCTTCGTGCTGCCGCCGCTCCCGGGGCCCCGGGAGTGGGGCTCGGTCTTCGGCTGGAGCCTGGCAGCCGTCGCCCTCGGCGGCACCCTGGTCGCCCTGTCGGTGCTGCCCGCCATCGTTCAGGCGGACACCCCGTCGCAAACCTACGACGCGATCTTCCACCTCAATGCGGTGCAGTGGGTGCTCGACACCGGGGACGCGTCACCGATCAACATGACGATGTCGACCCCCGGTTCGAGCGGATCCTTCTACCCGACGCCGTGGCACGCCATCGTCGCCCTCGTGGTGCAGCTCACCGGCGCCGGGGTCGTGGTGGCCACGAACGCCGTCGCCGTGGCCACTGCGGCGTTCGTCTGGCCTGTGGCCTGCATCTTCCTCGCCCGGGCGCTCTTCGGCCCTGGGCACCTCGCCCTGGTGCTGACCGGGGCCATGAGCGCGGCCTTCGCGTCGTTCCCGATCGTGCTGCTGGGCTTCGGGGTGCTCTACCCCAACCTGCTCGCGGTCGCGCTGGTCCCGATCGCTCTCGGGCTCCTGGTCATGGCGCTGAGGCAGGACTCGGCCGCCACGCTGAAGCCGGTGGCGCTGTGGCTGCTCACCGCCTGGGTGGTGCTGGGGATGAGCATCGCCCACCCGAACGCCCTGTTCAGTCTCTTCGCCCTGAGCGCGCCGCTGCTCGTGCAGGCCTGCGTCGTCTTCGTGCGTCGCCGTCGCCGGGAACCCCGCTCCGGCGGCCCGATATTGGCTGCCGTCATTGCCCTGGCGGCCGCATTCGCCCTCGAAGCCTTCCTCTGGACCCGGGTCGCGACCAGCGACAACGCCTGGCTGCCCGACCGGCCGTTCCTGGTCTCGATCGCCGAGGCCGCCCTGGCCGGTCCCGGCAACCTGACCCTCGGCTTCGCCGCGTCCATCGTCGTGCTCACCGGCGTGGTCATCACCCTGTTCCGTCGACGCCTCCTCTGGCTCAGCGCCTCCTGGGCCGTCGCCGTGCTGCTGTTCGCCGTCGCGAACGGCGGCCCCGAGGGCGCTCTCCGCGACGCGATCACCGGTCTCTGGTACAACGACTCCTTCCGCCTCGCCGCGCTCCTGCCCATTGTGGCGGTGCCCCTGGCCGTGCAGGGACTGCTCGCGATCATCCGCTTCGCGCAGCGCGGGGCGGATCGTATACTGCCCGGAAGCCGGACCCCGGCCGCCACCCGCGGCGTCTCGGCCGCCGTGGCCGTCGCCCTGGTGGCCATCGCGGTGGCCGGCACCCAGCTCGGCAACATCCAGGCCGCGCGCTCCAACCTGGCGGCGACCTACCGGATGAGCGACACGAGTCCCCTGCTCGGCACCGCGGAACGGGATTTCCTCGCCGAGGTCGGCCGGATCGTGCCCGAGGGCGGCGTCATCGCCGGCAACCCGTGGAACGGCAGTTCGCTGGTCTACGCGTACACCGGCCGCGCCGCCCTCTTCCCGCACGTCGGCGGCAGCTACCCCCAGTCGTACCGCGACCTCGCCGAAGGCCTGGCCCAGGGCACCCCGGCCGCCTGTGCCGCCGCCGCCGCCCTCGGCGTCGACTACGTGCTCGACTTCGGTGACCGGTACGTCTTCGCCGAAGACGAGCGGGCCGACCAGTACGGTGGCATCACCGCCGTCGAAGACTCCAGCGTGCTCACGGTTGTCGCCGAGGACGCTGGCTTGAAACTGTACGAAGTAACCGGTTGTGCTGCCCCGTAGCCCGGGACAGTGAGAGAAGAAGAGAGAATTCCTGTGAAGATCGCCGTCATCGCGCTGGGCAAGATCGGCCTGCCCCTCGCCGTCCAGTTCGCGTCCAAGGGCCACGAGGTGGTCGGGGTCGACGTCAACCCCCGCACCGTCGAACTCGTCAACGCCGCCCAGGAGCCGTTCCCCGGCGAGGCGCACCTCCAGGAGCTTCTCTCCGAGCTGGTCCCCGCCGGCCGGCTCCGGGCCACGACCGACTATGCGGATGCCGTCACCGGCGCCGACGCCGTCGTGCTCGTCGTTCCCCTCTTCGTGGACGCCGACGCGCGCCCCGACTTCGGCTGGATGGACGCCGCAACCCGCTCGCTCGGCGAGCACCTGACGCCGGGAACCCTGGTCGCCTACGAAACCACCCTCCCCGTCGGCACGACCCGCAACCGCTGGAAGCCCATGCTCGAGGAAATCTCCGGCCTCACCGAGGGCAGCGACTTCCACCTCGTGTTCTCCCCGGAGCGCGTGCTGACCGGCCGGATCTTCGAGGACCTCCGCAAGTACCCGAAGCTCATCGGCGGCCTGTCCGACGCCGGCACGGCCAGGGCGATCGAGTTCTACGAAGCGGTGCTCGACTTCGACCCGCGCCCCGAGCTCCCCCGCCCGAACGGTGTCTGGGACCTCGGCTCCGCCGAGGCATCCGAGCTGGCCAAGCTCGCCGAAACCACGTACCGCGACGTGAACATCGGCCTGGCCAACCAGTTCGCCCGCTTCGCCCAGAAGTCCGGGATCGACATCTACAAGGTGATCGAAGCCTCCAACTCGCAGCCGTTCAGCCACATCCACCAGCCCGGCATCGCCGTCGGCGGACACTGCATCCCCGTGTACCCGCGCCTCTACCTCTGGAACGACCCGGATGCCACGGTCGTGCGGGCCGCACGCGAGGCGAACCTGGCCATGCCCGAGTACACCATCGGCCTGCTCGAGGGCGCCTACGGCGACGTGCGCGGCGCTCGCGTGGTCGTGCTGGGAGCCGCCTACCGCGGCGGCGTGAAGGAGACCGCCTTCTCCGGTGTGTTCGACACCGTGAAGGCCCTCGAGTCCCGCGGCGCCGAGGTGCTCGTGCACGACCCCCTCTACGACGACTCCGAGCTCGTGTCCCTCGGGTTCACCCCGTACCACCTCGGCGAGCCCGTCGACGCCGCCGTGGTGCAGGCGGACCACGCGGAGTACCGCACGCTCGGCGCCGCCGACCTGCCCGGAATCACCGCGTTCATCGACGGCCGGCGGGTCAGCTCGGCCGAGGCCTGGGCCGGCGTGACCTACCGGGTCATCGGACGGCCGTAACCGTGGGCGCGGCCCAGCCGAAGGTGCGCGTGCTCTACGTGAACGATGCCGCGTTCACGGGGCAGCGCATCCTCGAGCGCGCCGCGCGCGACGGCCAGCCCTGGCGTTTCTTCCCCAGGGCGGTCGCCGACCCGGGGTGGTCGGGCCCGATCGGCCGCCTCCGCTTCGCCGCGCGCGGGGCGGCCTGGGTGGCCCGGCTGGCCCTGGCGGCGGCCCGGGTGGACCTGCTCCACGTGCACTCGGGGGCGATGCTCAAGCACACCCGGTTCGTGCCCAAGCCGTTCGTGCTGCACCTGCACGGGACCGACATCCGCACCCTGCAGTACGACCCGGCCTGGCGCGATTCCATCCTCTGGGGGGTGCGAAAGGCGCGGGCCGTGGTCTACTCGACGCCCGACCTGGCCGAGCACATCCTGCCGCACCGCCCCGACGCGATCTACCTCCCGGTGCCCGTGACCCTCTCGGCGCTGCCCGCACCGGCCGAGGCCCCCGAGCGCCGGGTCTTCTTCTGCTCCCGCTGGGAAGACGTCAAGGGGCTCGAGTATGCCCTCGCCATCGCCCGGGAGCTCGTGCGCGGCCTCCCGCCGGGGTACGAGGTCACCGGCCTCGACTGGGGTCCCGGCGCAGCTGCGGCCCGCGCGGCCGGCGTGCGCCTGGTGCCGCGGATGCCGCACGATCGGTACCTCGACTTCATCGCCGCGTCCACGGCCGTGGTCGGCCAGAGCGCCGGCATGATCGGGTCGAGCGAGCTCGAGGCCCTCGGCATCGGCGTGCCGGTCTACGTTCCGCTCCGGCCCGGGCTCTACCCGGACGCCCCGCCCGTGGGCGGAGGCGCCGACGCGTTCGAGCACCCCGAGGCCGTGGCCGCCACGCTGCTCTCGGACCTCGCCGCGGGCATCCGGGACACGAAGGCGGGCCCCGCGTGGATTGCCCGCACCCACGAGACCGAACTCGCCTACCGGCGGCTGGCCGCGCTCTATCCGACCCTCGTCGTCAGTGCACGGGGGCGAGCAGCTCGGTAAGGATCTGCTCCTGGGCCCGCTCGTCTTCGCGTGAGTTGAGCACCTCGGCCGCACGATGCGCGTTCGCCTTGTACCGGGCGACGTCCTGCTCGGTCAGGTCGCGCAGCACGGCAACGAGGTCGTCGACGCTGAAGCCCGCCGTCAGACGGCCGAGGTCGTGTTCGCGGAGCAGGACATCCGTCTCGACCGCGGGGCTGAAGACCAGGGCCAGCCGCGCCTGCACGAAGTCGAAGAACTTGTTCGGCAGCATGAGCCTGTGGTTGGTGGTGCGCGGCGGCAGCACGAAGACGCCCACGTCGTAGGCGTTGAGCACGCGCGGCAGGTCGGCGGGCGCCACCGGGTCGTGCACGTGCACGCGGTCCGACTCGGACGCCAGGGCGACGAGCGAGTTCCAGTAGCTGTCGCTGCCGCGCGCCTTCACCAGGTAGAGGTCGAGGGTGAAGCGGTCGTCAAGGCGTTTGGTGGCCTCGATCAGGGTTTCGATGCTCCGCCCTGGAACGGCGCCGCCGCTGTGCACCAGGCGGATGCGCCCCTCCTGCATCGGGGACGGCGACAGGTCCTGGAACCCGATGGCGTTCCTCACGATGCGCGATTGCACGCCGAATTGCTCCTCGTAGAGCTTCGCGATCGAGCCGTTGATCGTCGACACGACCGTCGTGCCCGGCAGGTACCGGGCGCAGACCCAGGTCATGAACGGGGCCACGAGCAGACGCCAGGACAGCACGTGGGTACGTTCCTCCGGAGCCCATTCGTGCATATCGCCCCAGACCGGTGCGCCCTGGGCTATCCGATGCGCCAGCGGAAGCGCCCGCGCCTCGTTGGCGACAACCAGGTCGAACTCCCGCCCAGCGAGCAGCTTCAGAGCGCTCTGCATCGCCGGGGCGTCCAACACGACCGAGCGGTAGGCCCTGACGGCGAGCTTGAGCACCCCCAGCGGGGTCTGCGGCAGGGACGGCAGTGCGGAGTCGACCCGGATGTGCTCGGCGACGCCGGGCGGGGCCTCGCCGTACCCGATCGTCGTCACCGAACCGAATTTCCGCAGGACCTCCAGCTGCCGGAGCACGCGGGAGTCGGCAAGGAAATTCGAGAACGAAATGCAGAGGATGCGGGGTGGAGTGGACACCCCGCCCATCCTATGCCGCCGTCCGATCAACTCAGAACGTGACCGCTCCTCCTGCCGTCGTCCACCGGACGCGTCCGCCCTGGAACGCCTGCTCGAGCACCCCGGGCGAGACGACCCTGGTGCTCTCGAGCGGATAGCCCAGCTTGCCGGCCGGCCCGCCGTTGGAGTAGTAGTACTCGCCGATTTCGCGGGCGACCCGGTCGATGCTGGTCGCGGACGACCAGACCAGCCAGCCGTTGGCGAACTCCTGGCTAGTCCCGCCCTTTGCGTCGACCTTGCCGGCCGCGGCCGGGTAACCGAGCACACCACTCGGCCCGCCGAGGGCGGAGTACGACGCGCCGACAATGCCGGTCACGGCGTCGAGCCCGCTCGCGGCCCCGTAGTACAGCCAGCCGCCCACGAACCGCTGGCCGTTCCCGCCGTCCTTGTAGACCGTCGTGCTGCTGATCGGGTGACCGAATTTGCCGCCGACCCCGCCGACCGTGAGGTACTGGTCGGCCATCGGCTTCAGCACGTAGTGGATGCCCCGCGTGGGCGACCAGTACAGGGTGCCCTTCTGGAAGGCCTGGCTGAGCCCGTTTCCGGGTTCCGCCTTCTGCGCCGCCAGCGGATAGCCGAGGCGACCGCCGGGGCCGCCGAGCGCCGCGTAGGAGTAGCCGATCCTGCCGACCACGGCGTCGAGCCCGGTCGCCGCCCCGTAGTAGAGCCAGCCCCCCACGAAGGCCTGGCCGTTCCCGCCGTCGGGGTAGACCGTCGTGCTGCTGGTCGGGTGACCCCACCTGCCACCGACGCCGCCGACCTTGAGGTACTGGTCGGCCATGGGCTTCAGCACATAGTGGATGCCGCGCGTGGGCGACCAGTACAGCGTGCCCTTCTCGAACGCCTGGCTGAGCCCGCTGCCGGGTTCCGACTTCTGCGCCGCCAGCGGGTAACCGAGGCGCCCGCCGGGGCCGCCGAGCGCCGCGTAGGAGTAGCCGATCTTGCCGACGACGGCGTCGAGCCCGGTCGCCTCCCCATAGTAGAGCCAGCCGCCCACGAAGCGCTGGCCGCTCCCGCCGTCCTTGTAGACCGTGGTGCTGCTGATCGGGTGGCCGAACGTGCCGCCGACCCCGCCGGCGGCGAGGTACTCGTCGGCCATGGGCTTCAGCACATAGTGGATGCCGCGCGTCGGCGACCAGTACAGCGTGCCCTTCTCGAACGCCTGGCTGAGCCCGCTGCCCGGTTCTGACTTCTGCGCCGCCAGCGGGTAACCGAGGCGCCCGCCGGGGCCGCCCAGCGCCCGGTAGGAGTTGTCGATGAGGCCGACCGTCGCATCGAGCCCGGTCCCCGCGGACCAGAACAGCGACCCGTTCAGGAAGCGCTGGCCCTGTCCGCCATCCGGGTAGACCGTCGTGTTGCTGATCGGGTGGCCGTACTTCCCCGCGACGCCGCCGACCGTGAGGTACTGGTCGGCCATCGGCTTCAGCACGTAGTGGATGCCCCGCGTGGGCGACCAGTACAGGGTGCCCTTCTGGAAGGCCTGGCTGAGCCCGTTTCCGGGTTCCGCCTTCTGCGCCGCCAGCGGATAGCCGAGGCGACCGCCGGGGCCGCCGAGCGCCGCGTAGGAGTAGCCGATCCTGCCGACCACGGCGTCGAGCCCGGTCGCCGCCCCGTAGTAGAGCCAGCCCCCCACGAAGGCCTGGCCGTTCCCGCCGTCGGGGTAGACCGTCGTGCTGCTGGTCGGGTGACCCCACCTGCCACCGACGCCGCCGACCTTGAGGTACTGGTCGGCCATGGGCTTCAGCACATAGTGGATGCCGCGCGTGGGCGACCAGTACAGCGTGCCCTTCTCGAACGCCTGGCTGAGCCCGCTGCCGGGTTCCGACTTCTGCGCCGCCAGCGGGTAACCGAGGCGCCCGCCGGGGCCGCCGAGCGCCGCGTAGGAGTAGCCGATCTTGCCGACGACGGCGTCGAGCCCGGTCGCCTCCCCATAGTAGAGCCAGCCGCCCACGAAGCGCTGGCCGCTCCCGCCGTCCTTGTAGACCGTGGTGCTGCTGATCGGGTGGCCGAACGTGCCGCCGACCCCGCCGGCGGCGAGGTACTCGTCGGCCATGGGCTTCAGCACATAGTGGATGCCGCGCGTCGGCGACCAGTACAGCGTGCCCTTCTCGAACGCCTGGCTGAGCCCGCTGCCCGGTTCTGACTTCTGCGCCGCCAGCGGGTAACCGAGGCGCCCGCCGGGGCCGCCCAGCGCCCGGTAGGAGTTGTCGATGAGGCCGACCGTCGCATCGAGCCCGGTCCCCGCGGACCAGAACAGCGACCCGTTCAGGAAGCGCTGGCCCTGTCCGCCATCCGGGTAGACCGTCGTGTTGCTGATCGGGTGGCCGTACTTCCCCGCGACGCCGCCGACCGTGAGGTACTGGTCGGCCATCGTTGCGAGCAGGTAGTAGCCGCCCTGGGTCGGAGACCAGTAGAGCGTGCCATTCTGGAAGGCCTGGCTGAAGCCGCTGTTCGGCTCGGACTTCTGCGGGGCAAGCGGATAGCCCAGGGGACCGACGGGGCCGCCCGACTTCGCATAGGTCTCGCCGATCTTGCCGACCGTCGCGTCGAGCCCGGTGGCCGTCGACAGGTAGAGCCAGCCCTTCTGGAAGCGCTGCCCCTGTCCGCCATCCGGGTACGTGGTCGTGTTCTCGGTCGGGGGGCCGTAGGTTCCTGCGGCGCCGCCCAGCTTGGCGTATTCGCCACCCAGCGCGGTCAGGACATACTTCGTGCCGAGGGTCGACGAGGAGTACAGGGTTCCCTTTTGGAACAGCTGGCTGCTGGTGCCGGAGGCGTCGACGACCTGGGCCGCCAGGGGGTACCCGAGCACGCCGGCCGGACCGCCGAGGGAGCTGTACGCCGTGGCGATTGCCCCGGAGAGCCGGTGGATGCTCGTGGTCGGCGACCAGTACAGGGCGCCCTTCTGGAAGTTCTGGCTCGCTCCCCCGCCCGGCTCGACCTTCGCCGCGGCGATCGGGAAGCCGAGCACGCCGACCGGACCGCCCAGGGTGGCGTAGGACCGGCCGACCGGGCCGGAGGCCAGGTGGATGCTCGTCGTCGGCGAGTAGTACAGCCAGCCCTTCTGGAAGGCCTGGCTCGCGCCGGAACCCGGCTCGGTCTTCGGGTTGGTGATCGGGTAACCCAGGATGCCGTTCGGCCCCTTCAGGGCGATGTAGGAGCGGCCCACGTTAGCCGTGGTGCGGAACGCGCCGGTCGCGCTGTGCCAGTAGGCCCAGCCGTACTGGAAGGCCTGGCCGATGCCGCCGTCGGGGTATTTGACCGGCTCATCCGTGGCCATGCCCAGCAGGCCGATGGTGGTCGAGTCCAGGCTGGCCAGCGAGGACGAGGTGGCGTAGCCGCCGGTCGTGGAGCCGAACCAGTCGGTGAACAGCCGCCAGAAGTTGCGGTTTCCGTAGGCGGAGCAGGAGTTGCCGGTGCCGTACATGTTCGCGAGCGCCGCGGAGTTGGGGCGGTACGGGGTGTAGATGTAGAGGCCGGCGGTGGCCTGGTTCTGGATGTACACGGAGGAACTGCCGCAGGCGGAGTTGGGGTGCCAGAGGATGGTGTTGTACCGGCCGGCGACGTAACCGCGGGACGCGGGTCGGGCCTGGTACTTCTTGAACATGTAGGCGGCCTGGTACACCTGGTTGAAGAAGCCGTAATACAGCGAGTCGCAGACGGACGTGTCGGGGCAGCCGAAGCCGGTGGCCTTGCGGTAGATGCTGGCGGTGGGGTGCGTCCCCGTGACCAGCCCCTGCTCCTTCTCGAGCAGCACGAGGAGGGCCTTGGGGTTGATGCCGCAGGCGATGCCGACCTTGGCGATGATGGAGGCGGCGGTTTCGTTCAGCTGGCCGGCGTAGGCCGCGCAGCCTTCGCTCTTGGCCGTCTGGCTCTTCGTTGACTCGCGGTAGCTCTTCAGGCAGGTGTAACCGCTCCAGCAGCTGGGAACCTTCCCGTTCAGGAAGGTCTGCACCTGGGCCGCGGTCATGGTCCGGCCGTTGTAGAAGATCGCGTCGCTGATGATCATGCCGGGGTTGAAATCGGCGCCGTTGGCCGCTTCAGCGGGCTGCGCGGGGGTGGCCACGAGGCCGATGGAGACCAGCAATGACACCGCGACAACGAGGCCGATCGACTTGGCCGCGCCGCGTCGCAGTGTGGTTCGCATGATGGACGATTCCCCCCGAAGGTCGATTGCCGCAGGGTTGCGCGCAATGACTGATCCTATGAAGCATCACAGAGATCGGCAGGATTGCCCCGCCCGGGGGCCAAATAGAGGGGGTCAGGGTCTACCCCCAATTCGGGGAGAACGCTGTTTATTCGCTGAGAGCGCCGCCGCGGGCGATGAATCTGCGATACGCGAAACGGCGCACCGGCTCCGGCACATACCGGTAGAGGCCGCGCACGGCGACGTTGCGCAGATACTGGCCGCGAGTGGTGAAACGGATGCGCCGAAGCGCCTTCTGCAGCATGAGCTCGCTGTCCCATTGGGCGCGGCCGCCGCGCCGGGCGTAGGCCCCGTCGCCCACGCGGTACATCACCAGCGGGTCCGGGATGTTGTCGACGAGGGCGCCGGCCGCGATCATCCGGGCGAACAGCCAGTAGTCCTCCATCATGCCGAGGCTCTGGTAGCCGCCCGCCGCCGAGACCGCCGAGCGGCGGTAGACCACGGTGGGGTGGCTGAACGGATCGTGGAACCGCGCGTACCGCTCGATCTCGGCCTGTCCGGTTCTCGGCACCCGGCGGCCGACGATCCGGCCGGCCTCGTCGAGGAACTCCAGCATCCCGGTGCCGACCAGGTCGAGCCCGCCGTCGATGAGGGGAACCTGCGCGGCAAACCTGCCGGGCAGGGAGATGTCGTCGGCGTCCATCCGCGCGACGATGTCGTGCGCGCAGAGCGCGAGGCCCGCGGTGAGCGCCTTCGCCAGCCCGACGTTGCGCTCGAGCACGTGGTGCACGACCGGCACCGGGCTTGCCGCCACGACGCGGCCGATCTCCGCGGCGAGGGCGTCGTCGATCGGGCCGTCCTGCACGATGACGACCTCACTCGGCGGGAGCGTCTGTCCCTGCACGCTGGTGGTGAACGCCTTCGCGAAATGCGCCGCCGTGTCTCCGCGGTAGACGGGCAGCAGGAGCGAAAAGGATGCGCCGGGCACGGGGGTGCCGGTCGGGTGCGCGCCGGTCAGGGGGCCATCAGTCATGGGGCCCCTCGAGGGCCCGCACGGCATCCGTCACCGGGCCGAGCCCGGCCAGGGAGACCGCGTTGTGGCGCGGTCGGGTGCGCAGGCCGTCGGCGAGTCCGCGCGAGAGCCCGTCCCTGAGCAAGGCGCGGTCGGCCGAGCGGATGAAGGTGCGCACCCACCTGCGCAGCGTCGACGCTCCGTACAGGAGCTTCTCTCCCGGGTTGAGGCTCCGGGACGCGCGCTGCATCCAGAGTTTGTTGCGCACCTCGTAGTAGAAGCGGGGGCCGGGGTCGATGTCGGTGGAGGCGAGCGCCCTGGTCTTGTGCACGACGACGCTGCCGGGCACGAAGACGCCCCGGCGGCCTCGGAGCAGCCGGGTCGAATACTCGAAGTCGTCGTTCCAGATGAAGTAGTCGGCCAGGGGCAGGCCCTCCGCCCGCACGACGTCGGCGCGCACCAGCATGGAGACGAAGGAGCTGCTGCGCACGGCGAGCAGGCCCCGGTCGGCCGCGGCCTTGCGCTCCGCCCGGGACACGAACGGTTTTTCGCGCGGCGTGTTCATCGGGTGGTCGGTGCCGTCGGTCCAGATCACCCGGGACCCGGCCACGACCGCGTCTGTTCCGGACACGGCGGCCAGCAGCTCGGTCAGCGCCGACGCGGTCGGAATCGTGTCGTCGTCCATCATCCAGACCCAGTCCGGTGAGTGCCGTTCGAGGGCGACGGCCAGGCCGGCGGCGAACCCGCCGGCGCCGCCGGTGTTCCGCTCGAGCACGACCAGGTCGACGAGGGGCCCCGCCGCCGCGGCGACGGCGGCGGAATCATCCGTTGACGCGTTGTCGATGACGACGATTTTGGCCAGCGCCGTGTGCTGCACCGCGAGGGCGCCGAGCACTTCGAGGAGCAGGTCGCGCCGGTTATAGGCGACGACGACCGCGACGACGCGCGGCGGGGTGGGTGCTGGAGGCATGTGCTCTCGGGGAGGAACTCGGGGTGGAACTCAGGGCGGGGACCCCTCTATCTTGCCGTGCAATGCTGTGTGCGCGCTCCCCCGCGCTCCGCGAGCGCTACGATTTGTCGATGGATGCCGGGCCGAACCGCCCCAGCCACGAGACCACCGGACAGGATTCAGCATCTCCACACCACCCCGCACAGACGGCACGCTCCGCACGGTCGCGGTGATCCTGGCCGGCGGAATCGGCGTGCGCGCCGGGCTGGGCATGCCCAAGCAGCTGGCCCGGATCGCCGGCAAGACGATCATCGAGCACACCATCGGGGCCGTGCACGGTTCGCCCCTGGTCGACGAGATCATCGTCATGATGGAACCCGACCACCTCGGCGCCGTCCGCGACCTCACCGTCACCGGCAAATACCCGAAGCTGACGACGATTCTGCCCGGCGGCGCCACGCGCAACGAGACCAGTCAGCTGGCCCTTGCCCACTTGGGCGACGCCGAGCTCAAGGTGTTGTTCCACGACGCGGTTCGCCCGTTCGTGAACCACCGCATCCTCCAGGATTGCGTCGAAGCCCTCGACAGCTATGCCGCGGTTGACACCGCGATCCCCTCCGCCGACACGATCATCGAGGTGGCCCACGGAGGTGACGTCATCACCGACGTGCCGGTGCGCGACCACCTGCGCCGCGGCCAGACGCCGCAGGGGTTCCTGCTCTCCACGATTCGCCGGGCGTATGCCGCCGCCAATACCGACCCCGACTTCGTCGCGACCGACGACTGCAGCGTCGTGCTGCGCTACGCCCCGGATGTGCCGATCTTCGTCGTGGCCGGCGCGGACGAGAACATGAAGATCACCCAGGGCATCGATGTGTTCATCGCCGACAAGCTCTTCCAGCTCAAGTCCGCCGATCCCGCGGGTTTCGAGGCCGCGGACCGGGAGAAGGCGATGCTGGGCAAGACCGTCGTCGTGTTCGGTGGCAACAGCGGCATCGGCCTGAGCATCTTCGAGGCGGCGCAGCTCTACGGCGCAGACGTCTTCGCGTTCAGCCGGTCGACCACGGACACGCACGTGGAGAAGCACGAGGACGTCGAGTTCGCCCTGAGCGAGGTGTACCGGCAGTCCGGCCGAATCGACTACGTCGTGAACTCGGCCGGGATCCTCGAAGTCGGCAACGTCGAGGACTTCACGCAGGAGGCGGTGGAGAACATGCTCGATGTGAACCTCCTCGGCCCGATCATCATCGCCCGGGCGGCACTGCCCTACCTGAAGGAATCCCAGGGCCAGCTGCTCTACTTCGCGTCGAGCTCGTACACCCGCGGACGGGCCAACTACGGCATGTACTCGGCCACGAAGGCCGCGACCGTCAACCTCACCCAGTCGCTGGCCGAGGAGTGGCAGGAGCACGGGGTGCGCGTGAACTGCATCAACCCGGAGCGCACCAAGACCGCCATGCGGGTTCAGGCCTTCGGCGCGGAGCCCGACGACACGCTGCTCACGCCCGAACAGGTCGCCCTGGCCTCCATCGACGCCCTCATCACCGACATCACCGGGCAGGTCATCGACGTGCGCCGGCGACGCGGCTAGCTGCTAGGCGCTAGCTGCTAGCTGCTAACCGGCGCTTCCGACTTCAATCGCTCGAACACGAGGTCGTACAGTTCGGCGATGCGCAGGCTGTCCATTCGGAGCTCATCGACCTCCCGGCGAAGCTCCAGCACCTCGGCTTCGCAGACCACCAGTCGTCGGCTCAGGTCCGCGTTGTCGACGCCGCGCACCTTGGTGGAACGCGGAGCGAGGCGGGCGAGAATCCGGCCGAAATAGTTGTCCATTAGTTTTCCTTCTGACCTTGTCGTGAGGGAGTGGCGAGTCGAAGCACGACCGTTGCGGTTCGGCGGCGCCCGTGCTTCGTGCGGCGGGATGACGTAGAGGCGATCTCGACGCTGAGCTTCTGTCTGCCTGCCTCGGCCCGCAGCCAGTCCACGGGAAGATGCCAGGTTTCCGGGTTGTCGGCGCTGTAGCGCCACGCCGCATAGCTGGTGTCGAAGGTGGCCACGGCGACCGCGCCCTCGCGCAGAACCAGGCGCAGCAGGAGGAAGACGTTCTCGCGACCCTCCCGGGTGAGTCCGGCCAGCACCTGGCCGAGGTTCACGTGCCACACGCGGCCGGATTGCACGAGCTCGGCACCGAATTCGAGCATCCGGCGTCGGTCGTACAGGTTGAGGTAGCGCAGGTCGACCGTGTCGGGCGCGATCGATCCACGGGCGAGCGCGAGCGCCCGGAAGCTGTAGTCCACGCCGATGACGTCGCGCCCCTGCGCTGCGATCGCTTCGGTGTTGATGCCGCTTCCGCAGCCCAGATCCACGACCGGGGCGCCGACAGGCAGCAGGCGGGCCATCTCGGCCACGTGCAGCGCGTCGCCGCCGGCTTGCCGGCGATCAGCCGCTCGGCCGTGTGCCTCTTCCCAGTAGACGCGGTTCATGTCCTGGCTGCCGAACCAGCTGTCGAACCGGCGACGCGTGGCGGGTGGTGTGGCGAACCGGAACGAGGGGTCCGGCGTCTCCCAGTTGGGACCGTAGCAACTGGCGAGCCAGTCCTCCGGCACGGCCGGAACGGGGAAGGACACGCCGCCCAGCTCCCGCGACCCCACCGGGGTGATCGACGTGCGGGGCACGTTGGATCGCACGTGGAACGGCTGGCAGAACTCCTCGTCGTTGCGGAAGAAGGCGCTGAAGATGTCGACGTAGCAGTCGATCTCTCCGTTGTCGTGCAGGAAGGTCACCTGCAGATGCGCGTTGCTGTGCCGCACGACGATGTAGCCGAGATCGCCGAGCTGGTCCTCGAGGCGGTAGCTGTCGAGGGAGAGGTCGGAGGGATGCGAGTTGGTCAGCAGCACGGACAGGTCGATGTCGTCGTCGTTGGCCAGGATGTCCCCCAGGCGCACGGCTCCCAGCAGCGTGCCCCCGGTGATACAGGCGACGTAGCCGAGGTGTTCGAGCTGATCGACGAGCACCTTCGACCGGGTGAGCAGCCGCCCGCGGATTCCCGAGTCGTCGCCTTCGAACGATGTGCCCATGCGTTGCCACTTGTTGACGGCCAGCCAGTGCCCCTGGTCGTTGGCCACAACCAGTGGCGAGGTCGATCGCCCGATCTGTCCGACGGCGCCGGCGATCGTCTCCCCGGTGCCGGAGTCCTGCACCGAGATCGTGGCGCGGCCCTTCATGTACGGCACCAGGGCGGCAGGCCAGTGCAGGCGAATGCGGCCGTACACATCCGGGTCGGTCGGTGTCGTCGACCAGACGCGGTGCCCGTCGATGAGGATGTCGACGCTGCCGGAAGGCGGGGCGCCGTCGACGGCGAAGGTCACCGACCTTCTGGTCGCAACGAGACTTCCACCCGAGACACTCATTTGCTTCAGCTTAAGGCTTGCCGGGGACACTCGTGGCTTCCGCGCGTTCGGCGCGGCCCCACCCGCGCGAACGCGAACAGCTCTAGTCGGCCAGCGTCCTGCGGATACGATCCGTCAAATACGGGGAAAGCGTTTCGCCGTAGGTTCCGGTACTGTGACCAGCGGTATCGCTGACCTGTCGCTCACGCTCGTCTTCCCAGCGCGGGTGGGGCCTGAAATTGTGGCGCGGTAGACCAGAGTTGGGAGAACCTTACGCTGGAGGGTTCGGTACGTCCAGCAGAGCGATTTGCTCGTAGACGCGCTCCCGGCACTTTCCGTCCCGATAAATGAATGTGCGTTCGGCGCGACTCTTGTACGGCTCCGGCGCCTCGCCTCCACATGCGGCGCCCTCCCGAATCGCGCGCAGGACCTCATGTTCAGTCTGAGCCACGGGGCCAAACCCATCCGCGCGGTAGTCGAAATACCCCTTGCTATAGGTGTGTGAATTGCCAAAAAACGAATCTTCATCGAACTGAAAGTAGACGACGGGAACGTCCAAAATCGCGACCTCAAGAGCCAGCGATGAGTAATCGGTCACCAGGAGCGATGCCGCCGCGATGACATCCTGCACATCGCCATCCTCATATCTAATGAAGCGAACGCCGTCCGGAAGGTCAGCCGACTTAACGTGAGGTTGCAGGTTCGGATGAGGCAGGAAGGCGACCGTCAGACCATTATCCTGTGCAATCTTGGCCAATTCGGGAGACTGCAGGAGGCCGAACCACGCCTTGGCATATTCCGTTTCAGCAAATCCGTCAATTACACCACGGTCCGAGAGCGAGAAGGCCTGCTTCTTCACCAACAGGGACTCTCGCCATGTCGGAGCGACGAGAAGGAATCGGTCTCCCCCCTGCGCCAGTCGCCGCGCTCTCTTCACCAACAGGTCATCGTGGCGCGGCAATCCAGTGAGGGCGACCTCTTTCGAGGTGAACACATACCCAGTCCCGTCGCTGACTATCGAGTCGTATTCCGGTTGCGTGCTAGTGATGAAGAGCGCAATGTCCTTCGGATTCAGCCATGCCGAAAGATCATCCTTGATGATTCCGTGCTGCAGGAAGGTGAGGCGCCAGTCGCGGTGCGATCTGTAATACGCCGGGGGAATGGGATGAAGCATCTCAGCGTCCGCATGGGACGAGATCATATGTGCTGCATTGAGCATGAGCAGAACGTGCTTCTTCGATCGGAACGCGACGAGTCTGAATCCATCGCTTTTCAGTCGATTCCAATCCTTGGAATCGCGGCTGAGCACGAACCACGGGTTGACCTCGGGATGAGAGGCGGCCAGGAATCGATACATATGTTCAGCGTTGTCCTGTGCCATGTTGAGCCGATCCATCAAGACCCACGCATCGGCATATCGCGTTCGCACTGAGGGCCTTTGCGCCAATTTGCGCATGCGGCGAACATCGGCGTTCTTCCTTCGCTTTGCTAGGGCGCTGCGCCGCTGAGCTCGGCCGCTGTTCCAAGTCTCGACGGAGTCAAGGAGGCCCCGCGCCGTTCTGCGAGCCTTCCTATAGAGATTGGACGGGGGCGCCGCCCTCGCGACTTCCAGCCCCGTGCGTCCGGCAGAGACTGGCGCGGGCGATCGGTGGAAGAACGACTGCATCGCCTGCTCGGTCAGGGCATAAGTCGGTGCGGAAGGCAGCCCAAGACGCAGCTCTTGCCTTACTCCGTCAAGGTCGGCCGCCAGCCAACTGTTTGCGGGGAGCCAGACGATGCGTTCGAAAAGCTCGGTCTGACCGAAAAAATCAAGTCTCCGAACTTTTGCCGCCACCGGCGCGATTTCTTTGGCCCTCACACGGAAGGATTCGACCGGTCGAGCTCCGACGAAGAAGTACCGAATTTGAAGTAAATCCTTGTGCTTGTCTAAGCGACGAACGTGCAGCGGGACTCTCGGTAGGGGCGATCCCTTCAGCGTCAAAAGCAGATAGCGAATCTCAAGCGAAAGGGTTGTGATTCGGTAGCCCAGAATCCATTCATCAGCCACGTCTTGCAGGCACCGACCGATGGTCCCAAGCAATTCGGCTCGCTCCGCCGCTGTTAGCACTGCCGCGCTCGTAGAGACAGCCTTCTCCCGGGCGAACATCCAACTCAGTTCGTAGATCAACAAGTTGGCGGCCCACTCTGGGAACCGACCATCAGCACCAAGTTTTGTGAAGAGGGGCAGGTAGCCGAAGCGATACCTGTCCAGGTAACCAGCTGCCGCTCCGAACGAGGTATCCACTGCAGAGTCGAGCGACGCCCTCTTGCGATAGAAATACAGGGCCTCCGGAACGATGCCAAGGATAGGTTCGTCGTAGTCGGACAGGAGCTCGGCGATGAAAACGGCGTCCTCGGAGTTCGACAATTGCTCGCTAAATAAGAGGCCTCGCTCGCGCAACACCTCCAGACGCGCAAAAGCTGACGTCGCCATCAACTGGATGTAGTGCGGACTTCTGACGAGATTGACGTTCTTGGCCGCACCGTTGAACTTGAACCGAAGTGCATGCGTGTTTCGCACCTCTCCGGTTTCGTCGAAGTAACGATGAACGTTAGCCGCGACAAGATGTGCTGCCGCTCCACGCTTGGATCGTAGGAATCGCGAAATCCCCCTGAGGTACATCCGATCGAGGAAGTCGTCAGAGTCAGGAAAAGAAATCCACTCCCCAGTCGCGAAAGGAATGCCAGCGTTTCGGGCGGAGCTGACCCCGCCGTTCTCCTTTCGCACGACGCGACCGGAGTGCTTCGACGATTCCAGCCATGCCTCGGCGATAGCGGCCGAGTCGTCGGGAGACCCGTCATCAACGAAAATGCACTCAAGCGTGTACGGGCCAGCGGCTTGCTCTTCAAGAGACTCCAGGAAGGCGGAGAGGTATTGGGCCACTCCGTACATTGCAATGACAAAGGAAATCCGAGTAGGCGACTTGGCGATTGTCGGGGCGGCTTCGACATCTGCCCCGATCTGGCAAGGGTGCTCAACCGATTCGTACATTGATTTCTTCTCAGCCGAACCTGTAGATGTTTCCAGCACTGATTCCCCGAACCTTCGAAAGCTTGAATGTGAACCGCCCAGGGCGACGACAACGACGCTCAACACACAAATCGCATTATATGTCAGAGTGTGAGGCCGAAGTCCGCGCTCGCGCATCGGACACGCCCCCCAAGCGACGGCGAGCGATAAACCGTCTGATATCGTGGCCACCTAAATCTAACTGTGCTTCGAACACACAGGTGCCGGAGGTACGTGAGTTGTTGGCCGAGGTACTGCTCCCCACCCCCGCACCGCTCGACAGCGAAACCACCACACCCATGAGCACCGCGCTCGTGAGGGGATCCTTCGCTCGGCGCTTCGTCACCGCCGCCGGCGACGGCCTTCTGGCCGACCTGCTCGCCATCGCCGCCCTGTGCGCGGCTCTCGCCGGCGCTTGGCCCTGGCTGACGCTCACCCTGGCGACTCTCGGCTTCGCCGCCACAATCGTGTTCAACCTTCGCTTCGCCCGCGAGCTCTCGCGCTCGGTGAGGCCGACGGGATCCTTCATCATCGCCCGAACGCTCGTCGTCTTCGCGGTCGCGACGGTGTTCGCGGCCGGGGACGTGCAGTGGTGGCCGGGCTGGCTCGCCGCCGCCGTCCTCGCCGGGCTCGTCGTGGGGGAAGGCACCGCGGAAAGGGTCGCCCGCGGTGCGATCCCGTTTTCGGCGCACCTCCCCGGTGCCGGGATCAGGAACACTCCCCTGTTCAGCGCTGGATTCATCTTCCCGATCAACGCCCTGGCGATCATCGTGTTCGCTGCGCTGGCCGCCCTCGGCTCCCCCGCGGGCTGGCTGGTGCTCGTCGCCCTCGCAGCGGCCGTGCCGACCCTCGCAGTCCTCATCGACGGCGTGCTGAGGATTCGCGCCCGGCGCGGCGCCGAACGCGTCGTCACGAAAGTTCTCCAGGCGCGGAAGCCGGTCTTCGCGGTGCACTGGGACGCGCCGCACGGCACCGAGTACCAGCTGGCCATGTGGCTGCCGTACCTTGAGCGGCTCGACGCCAGCTTCTTTGTGATCGTGCGCAATCAGGGCACATTCGACAGTGTGGCGAGGCTCACCACGGCCCCGGTGCTGCTGCGCAAGGAGATGGCCGACATGGACGCGATGATCGTTCCGTCGCTCAAGACCGTCTTCTACATGAACAACGCCGTGCGCAACTCCCATTTCGTGCGCTACCCGCACCTCACCCACATCCAGCTCAATCACGGCGACAGCGACAAGGCCCCCAGCTACAACCCGGTGTTTCGCATGTTCGACAAGAACTTCGTCGCCGGCCAGGCCGCCATCGACCGGTTCGCCTCGCACGGAGTGCACGTGCCGGCCGAGGTGTTCTCCATCGTCGGGCGACCGCAGGTCGAAGGCATCGCGGTGGGGGCGCGAGCGCAGGCCGCGCCGGGAGCCCCCACGGTCTTGTACGCGCCGACCTGGGCCGGCCACAACGCGGACTCCGACTACTCATCGCTGCCGATCGGCTACGAGATCGTGCGCGGGCTGCTGACGCGCAACTGCACGGTCATCTACCGACCGCACCCCTACACCGACCGGAACCCGGCGCACGCCGCGCAGTCGGAGCGGATCAAGGCCATGCTCAGGCAGGATGCGGCCGCATCGAGCCGAGCGCACATCTGGGGCGAGGCGGCCGAACGGACCCTGGGCATCACCGACTGCTTCAACGCCGCGGATGCGCTCGTCTCCGACGTCTCGAGCGTCGTGCCCGACTTCCTCTACTCAGAGAAGCCGTTCGCCATGGCGGTGATGAACGTCCCGGTCAAGAGATTCCTCACGGACTTCCCGATCGCGAAGGCGGCGTATCTGATCGACTCGGGGCTCACCAGCGTCGACGCCGGCCTCGACGCCCTGATCGGGCCGGACCCGCTGCGGGAGACCCGGCACGCGCTGAAGACCTACTACCTGGGTGACATTCCGGCGGACGGCTACGCCGACGCCTTCCTGAGCGAAGCGCGACGGTTTCTCTCGTGAACATGCCAACAGCGGCACCCATGAGCGCGAAGCCCTCGGCCGGCCGGGATCCCTTCCTCGACAACGCCAAAGGACTGCTGATCGTCCTGGTCGTGCTGGGGCACCTGCTCGAAACGATTCCCATCGACGCCGCGGATGCCCTCTACAAGTGGATCTACGCGTTCCACATGCCGGCGTTCGTCCTGGTCTCGGGCTACCTGTCGCGCAACTTCCGGGGGACCCCGCGTCAGAATCGGGGCCTGGTCACCCTGCTCCTCATTCCCTACGTGGTGGTGCAACTGCTCCTGGCCCTCGAGCGGATGATCTTCAACGGGGCAGATTTCAGCCTGAACCTTTTCATCCCCGGCTTCGCCATCTGGTACCTGCTCGCCCTCGTGGTCTGGCGGCTGATGACCCCGCTGCTGCTGAGCATCCCGCACCCGCTGCTGATCTCGATTGCCGTGTCCATCCTGTCCGTGACCTACGGCGGTGTGTCGGGCGAGCTCGCCGGGGCGAGGATCCTGTCGTTCCTGCCGTTCTTCACCCTCGGCCTGCTCGTCACCCCCGCGCACGTCGAGTCGTTCAAACGGCTGACCTCGCGCCTCTGGCTGCGCGTGTCGGTGGCCGCCTTCCTCGTGGTCGCCCTGTTCGCAATCTTCCTGCTGCAGGACCGCATCGCCCGGGCCTGGCTGTACATGTACGGCAAGGTCGACAAGTTCGGCCTGAGCAACGTGGAGAACGTCCTCGTCCGGGTCCTGGTGCTCGCCGTGGCGACGGTGCTCATGTTCGCTTTCCTCGCGATCGTGCCGCGCACCCGCACCATCTTCACGCCGCTCGGCGAGGGGACCATCTACGTCTACGTGCTGCAGATCCTCATCCTGTACCCCCTGCTGCCGATCATCGGGGCGTGGCCGCACTGGAACGTGGCCGCCGTGGCCGCACTCCTGCTGGGCGGAATCGCGCTGGCACTGCTCCTGGGCACGAGGCCCGTTCAGCGGGCGACCCGCTGGCTGATCGACCCGGTGGGTTTCTGGACGCCACTGGTGCGCCGGCCCGTGACCCGGGAACCAGTCGACGCCGCGTCACCGCGCTGAGGTCAGCGCGGCAGGGCGTGCCCGGAATTCGCGAGAGCGCTGGCTGACACGTGCGCCGACGAAGCCCGGAAATTCCTGAGCGAACGGAGGAACCTCTTCGTTTCAATCAAACATTGCGAGAGCCCGGACGCGCAGGGAGTTCAACGGCCGGAGGATGCGACGACCGCCGCGCTTGGCCCGCGAAACCCATGTATCCTGTTTGTCGAGTTCTTCAGCCTCCGTCAGATTCCAGTAGGCAGATTTCTTAACCGTCTCTGCGTCTTTCTTGTAGAAAGGCTTGGAAAGTGAGAGATGAGGCCGCTCCCAGGCGATGTCACGCTTTGCCACTCGCGCCGGAACTCCGACTGCGATGCAGTTATTGGGGATGCGATTAGTCACTATGCTTCCGTAGCCAATGACGCTTCCCTCGCCAATGCTCGCCCCGCCGAGCACTGCAGCGTGCATGCCGAGCCAAACATGGTTGCCTATTGTGATCGACTTAGACCGGTTGACTCTCTTTCCCGTGCGAACACTGTAAATGGCGTGTCCGTCATCGGCACGGATCAGGTTACTGGTGGCAAACATGACATCGTCGCCAATGGTGATGGTGGTCCCCTCGGTGGCCGATAGATCCACCGTCGTTGTCGATGACACATTTTCTCCGATGAGGACCTTGGAGTCCTGGCCGATCCTTACGCTCCCGGAGAACGCGGGAACGTTGTGAGCCCGACCAATCTCCATGTACCCGTTGTCGCAATCGAAGTTCACTCGCAGCCCCCTGATCTTCGCTTCGTCAGAAACAACGAGTCGATTGTTTGATCCGGTGAATTTGATATGCACGTTCTGATCAATCAGGCCCCCGTACACGATTTCATTGCCTTGTGCGTCGGAATAGTTCGAAAGACTCGTTAGGTTGACCATGGAAACACCCTAAGCGTGATGCAGGATTCAAGCACATCCAGTCCTCCACCGTTGCAATTCGCGCGAGCACCCGAGGCCATCAAACTCTGCACTCCGTTACTTGGCGCCGGTGCCCATGTCGACCGTCTCTTAGCGCAGCGGCACGCGGCGTACGCGAGCTCTTCTCCCTGCGACCGTCTTCTGCGTGAAACCGGATTCATAAGTCTCGAACGACGCATGCTGACCCCCGAACTTAGGTAAACTTCGAGTTCGCTAGTTTGCGCCGAAGATCCAGGTTTGGGACCGACTGCGAAACAACTTTTCGCACTGGGGATCGTTTTCAAACATGAATCAACACGGAAGAAACACGAGCGGGAACAGCATCCTGCCGCAAGGATCTGTCCGATCGGGAATCCGAACCGACATTCAAGGCCTTCGTGCGATCGCCGTTCTGCTCGTTGTCATTTACCACCTGTGGCCGAACCGACTCACTGGCGGGTTCGCCGGCGTTGACGTTTTCTTCGTCATCTCGGGATTTCTCATCACTTCACACCTGCTGAGACAACCGCCACGCTCCATACGGGAACTTCTCGAGTTCTGGTCGAGACGCGTCCGCCGATTGCTGCCGGCGGCACTGCTCGTCCTCGGGGTCACGACCGTGCTCGTTCGCCTCGTCGCCCCCGAAACCCAGTGGAAAAACTGGTCGATGGACACCATCGCCGCCGCCGCGTACGCCGCTAACTGGCGACTCGCGACAACTGCCGTCGACTATCTCCAGGCCGAAAACGCCGCTTCCCCGGTGCAGCATTACTGGTCGTTATCCGTCGAGGAACAGTTCTATCTCGTCTGGCCCATCCTCATCGCCATCGTCGCAGCCGTCGCCATCCGGCGGCGGTGGAATATGCGCACCGCCACCCTGATAACCGTCGGCGCGATAGTTGCGCTGTCGTTGGGCTATTCGATCTATGCGACGGCGCGGGAGCCCGCGAGCGCATACTTCGTAACCCCGACGCGGCTGTGGGAGCTGGCGGCCGGTGGGCTGCTCGCTGCTGCACTTCTCCACCACAGAGAACCCAGTCGAGACAACGCACCATCAATGTCGGCGCCGCTGCGCATTGCGCTTGGCTGGGCGGGACTCGCCTGCATCGCAGGAACGGCGATCTTCTACACGGCGACGACGCCGTTCCCGAGCTGGACGGCGCTTGTACCCGTGCTGGGAACCGTCGCAGTGATCGCTGCGAATCCGCCGTCCGGTTGGGCGTCACCCGGACGCTACATGGCCTGGCGACCGATGCAGTGGCTCGGGGACGTCTCATACTCGGTGTACCTGTGGCATTGGCCGATGATCGTCCTGCTGCCGTTTGTGAGCGGCGGCCGGCTCGGGACGCTAGACAAGCTCCTCGTTCTGGTCGGCGCGCTGGTGCTCGGCGGGCTCACGAAGACACTCGTCGAGGACCGGTTCCGGAAGTCGCGCTCAAGATCCACAACGCCGCTCCGACGATCGTTCGGACTTGCCGCGGTCGGTATGACCGTTGTCGTCGGACTGGGCGTCGCCCAAATCGCGGAATTCAATCACCGGCAGGAAGTCACGGAGGCGCAACTCGTCCGGGCGCTGGCTGGAGACACGCCCTGCTTCGGAGCGGCCGCGATGGTCGATTTGAACAACTGCGAGCCGACGACCACGGGTCCGGTCGTCCCGGCTCCGGCACGGGCAGCTACTGACAAGTCCGAGGCCTACTCGCGCGATTGCTGGGAGTGGATTCCGTTCACGGGCATGAAGAACTGCGTGTTCGGAGACCCCCATGGTGAGGTCTCCGTAGCGCTGGTCGGTAATTCCCACGCTGGTCAGTGGCTTGGGCCAATCGATGCGATTGCGAAGAGGAAGGGCTGGAAAATCACCACCTTCCTCGCGTCGGAGTGCACGGCCACGGCCGCTGATGTCGAGTGGGACGCGGACGAGAAGCGCGCAGGCTGCCGGAGCTGGGGGCAGCGAGTTCTGAAAGCCACCACATCCGGCGCCTTTGATCTCGTCATCACGTCCGAACGCAACGGCCGCCCGGCGGTCGGCGCTTCAATGGCCGGCAGCCAGCCGGCTTGGGAGAAGGGTTACAACGAGTTCCTCGGCGCGTGGCTCGCCAAGGATGTGAACCTTGTCGTCATCCACGACTCTCCTCTTCCCGCCGCCACCGTTGCATCGGTTCCCGACTGCGTCGCCAAACATCTGGACTCCCTTGCACTCTGCGCCGGAACCCCTGATCGTTGGATACCGAACGACCCGCTCGTTCGGGCGGCGAAGAATCTACGCGACGATCGGGTGTCGGTCATCGACCTGAGCACGTACTTCTGCACCTCGGAAACGTGCCCGGCCGTAATCGGCGGTGTGATCGCGTACTTTGATGGGTCACACATCTCGAACACCTTCGCGATGACGTTGGCGCCGCACATGATTGACCCGCTCACCGAGGCGATTCAGAACGCGACTTCGAACTAGCCGCCTCTGAACTGCTATTTGATCCCGATATCCGCCCATTGCAGGTTGTGATCTGAGCCCTGGTAGGCAGGGTCGAACTTGCCGTTGACGAGCACCAGCTGGTTCCGGTAGGCGAGCGCACCCGGGGAGTTCTTGACCAGGATGTAGTCGATACGGGGAGCCGCGTACTGGTACAGGTACGGCGTGTACGGGTACCCGACGACTGTCTTGTTGTCGACCTGGTTGGTGATGTTCGCCGTGGGGTAGCGCGGGTTTGCCTTCTGCACCGCGGAACTCGCGTCGTAGTACCCGGCCCGGGTGAACGTGGTCTGGGGCCCGTCGGGCAATGCCGCAAAGCTCGAGTTGAGGTCACCCATGACCACGATCGGGAGGGTCCCGGCCTTGGCTGTGAGGTACTTGTCGATCGCTGCAGCCTCGCGCACGCGGAGATTGGCGTAGCTGCTGCCCGCCGGAAGGTGCACGGAGGCGGCGAAGAACGGTTTGCCGGTGCTCTTCATCGTGAATTTGGCCCAGGACAGGTACCGGTCGGTCAGCCCGGCCGGCCAGCTGGCCGGGTAGTAGAGGTTCGTGACGTCCTTCCCGGAGACGATTCCAGAGCTGACCACACTGACCACGGTGGGGTCGTAGAACAAATGCGCGCCCTTGGTCGCACCCGTGCCGGCCCCGCCGACGTTGTCATTGGCGATCCGGTACCCGCCGTACCCGGGCTGCGCCAGCAGGTCGCGCAGGTCTTCCCACTGCGTCTTTCCGTTGCCCGCGGCCGCGGTCGTCAGCTCCACGGCGGCGAGCAGATCCGCCCCGGACACCTTGATGGAGGCGGCCACCTTCAACCGGCGCTGGGCCCAGGTGCGGCCACTGAGCTTCGCCGATGCCGCGACACTCTGCACGTTGTACTCGGCCACGCGGAGGGCCTTGGTCGTCGTCGTGGCCGCAGCCCAGCTGTACTTGCCGGCGAGCGAGAGCCGGTAGGCATTCGTGACGCTCGCCACCCGCGGGAAGGTCGTGCCGGCGGTGAGGGAGTTGTAGGTGGCCACCTTCACGAAGATCGGGTTGCCGGATCCGGTTCCGAGCTGGGCGCGCAGGGCGGCCGGGACGGTCAGCGTGATGGAGGATGTGGTTGCCGGGTACCAGGCGGACTGGAACGGATGTTTGGTCAGGCTCCCCTCGGAGCCCGCGATGACGGCGACCTTCGTGTTGCGGCCCTGGCCGGTCCAGCTAACCCTGACCTGGTCCTTCCCGGCCGGAACCACGGTCACGGTCAGAGCGGTCGGGTTACCGGCCGCGGGAATCCCCGATGCGATGGGGCTGACGGAGCTGCAGAGGGGGTCGGCGGCCACGGCCTTGATCTGGGCGTAGTAGCGGCTGCCGTTGGTCAGGCCCGTGAGCATCCGGCTCGACCCGCTCGTCATGCGCTTGGCGCTCGGCTTCGCCATGTTCGAACTGAAGCTGTACAGGATGTCGTACGCTACCGCTCCCGGCACGGTCGACCACGCCACGGTGATTGATCGGTCGCCGTAGGCCAGCTTGATCGTGGGCTTGGCCAGCGGAGCGCAGGCGGTCAGTGCCTTCACCTGGCCGGCGCGGGGCGCCGCCTGGGCCGGCGCGGCGGAAACTCCGGCGAACGCGGCCAGAACGGCGCAGGAAACCAGCAGACTCAATACCCGACGCATCCCGAACCGCCCCTTCGAATCGTGAGAGATTATCGAAGCCTAGCGGACACCGCGAGCCGCGCTTGACCCCCTTACGGGTGTTTGAGCACCTCGACGGCCTCGGCAACCGGGCCGTCGAAGACCTTCACGCCCTTCTTGATCACGATGCCGCGGTCGCAGAGGTCCTGCACGGTCTTGGTGTCGTGGCTGACGACGACCATCGTCTTGCCCTGCTCCACCAGCTCCCGGATCTTCAGGCGGCACTTCTCCCGGAAGGGGGCGTCGCCCACGGCCAGGATCTCGTCAACGAGGAGGATGTCGAGGTCGACGTGGATGGCGACCGAGAAGGCGAGGCGCAGGAACATGCCCGACGAATAGTGCTTGACTTCGCTGTCGATGAACTCCTCGATCTCGGAGAACGCGACGATGTCGTCGAAGCGCGCGTCGATCTCGGCCTTGTTCATGCCGAGGATGGCGGCGTTCAGGTAGACGTTTTCCCGCCCGGACAGGTCCGGGTGGAAGCCCGCTCCCACCTCGATCAGGCCGGCGACGCGACCGCGGGTGAGGATCTTGCCCCCGTCGGGCTCGAGCACGCCGGCGATGAGCTTGAGCAGCGTGGACTTGCCGGAGCCGTTGTAGCCGAGGATGGCGACCGACTCACCCTGGTCGATGGTGAAGGTGATGTCCTGCAGCGCCTGGAACGAGGTGGAGATCTTCTTCTTCTTGATCCGGGCGATGAACGCCTCCTTGAAGGAGTGCGTGTGGCGGAGCAGGAAGGTCTTCTGCACGTTCTCGACGATGATGCTCGGCCGGGTCTTCGTGACGATCGTTGTGGTGTCCATTTAGAGGTCCTGCGCAAACCGACGCTCGAACCGGCGGAAGACCAGCTGGCCGATGGCCGTGATGGCGAGCACAATCAGCAGGCCGATCAGCGAGTCACGCACCAGGTTGGGCGGGGGCTGGAGGCCGCCGTCGGTCGTGGAAAACCAGAATCCGTAGTGGAAGAGCTCGACCGCCGAGGTGAGCGGATTCATCATGTAGAGCGTCTGGAGCCAATCCGGCAGGACCCGGGCGATCAGGTCGTAGCTGTAGAGCACCGGGGAGCCCCAGGTCGCGAGCATCTTGATGATCTCGACGAGGTTCTGCGCGTCCCGGTAGGAGACGTTGACCGCACCGAAGATCAGGCCCAGGCCGGTGGCGAACAGGATGACGATCAGCGCCCCGAGCAGGATCGCGCCGAGTTCCAGCAGGCTCGGTACCCAGCCGACAAGGCTCGACACGACCACGAGCACGGCCACCTGCGGGAGGAAATGAACGAAGGCGACGATGACGGCCGCGATCGGGAACATCTCCCGGGGCAGATAGATCTTCTTGACCAGCGCCTTGTTGTCGACGATCGATTTGGTCGCGTTCGAGAACGCCTCGTTGAACAGGTTGACCACGATGATGCCGGAGAGCAGGTACACGGCGAAGTTGTCGATGCCGTTGTTGCGGCCGAGCACGATGCCCATGACGAAGAAGTAGATGAAGTACTGGGTGAGCGGCTTGACGTACGACCAGCCCCAGCCGAGCGCCGAATTGCGATAGCGGGTCGACACGCCCTTGCGCACGAGCAGGCGCAGCAGGTAACGACGTCGGAATACATCGAGGATGCCGTTGCCCCGCCCGGGAACGGAGAAGCCGGTCAAATCGACCGGATCGGTTTTCGTCAACACGTGGCTCTCTCTCGGGGCATGCGGGCAAGCAAAAACCATCGTAGCCGGTGGTCAGGGCGGGCAGGTCAGACCCGCGGCGCCCGGCCCGCGTCACGCAACGGATGAACAGGCTGGAAGTCCAGCCACTCGCGAGCCGCCTCGATCCGCGCGCAACTGTAGCTGGCCTCGGACCGGGTGACCGTGTAGTTCTGCTCGGCGATCCCCAGTTCTCGCACCAGGTCGCGGTTGCTCGTTGCGATTCCGGATCCGATGTTGAAGACCGAATGCTGCTGCGGGAGGGGCGCCGCCAGCGCCGAGACGATCGCCGCCGTCACGTCGTCAATGTGAACGTAGTCTCGGACGAAGTTGTCGGGTCCGCGAAGGGGAACCGGCCGATCCGGGGTCGCCTCGAGTAAGCGGGTGACCAGGGAGTTCGGTGTTCCCGGACCGAACATGTTGAACACCCTCAGGCTGACGCTGTCGCCGGTTGTCGCCGCGGCGAGCGCCTGTTCGGCCCGGTGTTTGCTGCTCGCGTAGCTGGTGCCGAGGCGGAGCGGCGCGGATTCGTCGGCCGGCCGGTCGTACTGGTCGCCGTACACGGCCGACGTCGAGACGAACACGATGCGGCCGATTCCCGCGTCGCGCTGGGCCTCGGCCAGCGTCACGGCGGAGCCCACATTGACGGCCTCGGTCAGCTCCGGGTCGATGTCGCAGGCCGCCCCGGTCAGTGCCGCCAGGTGCACGACGGCGTCGGGCCGCACGTCGGCCAGGACGGCCCGGAAGGCGAACGGATCGCCGACGTCCACGGCGACCTGGCCGGGCCCCCCGCCCGCCCGGGGCGAGACCAGGGAAACGGGGCTGAATCCGGGGCGCTGCCCCAGCGCCGCGACGAGCCGTCGGCCGATGGCACCGTGTGCACCTGTCACGAGCACCTTCATTGGAGCGCGAATCCCATCCGCTTCAGGAAGTCGACGGCCAGGTCCGGCTTGATCGTGTACGCCCTGGTCTGGTCGAGGAACTCGTCCAGGGAGCGGATGAACGCCGACTCGTCGAAATCGATCTCGTCGCGGACGACGAAGATCTTGGGATTCTTAGTCGTGCCCACGTTGTCGGGTTCGTAGGTGAGTTCCTCGAACATCTTCTCGCCCGGCCGGAGCCCGGTGATCTCGATCGTGAGACTCGGATCGACGACCTTGACGAGGCTGCGCGCCAGATCGAGGATCTTCACGGGCTCACCCATGTCGAGCACGAAGATGTCGCTGTCGCTGCCCATCATTGCCGACTGGATGATGAGCTGGCTGGCTTCGTCGATGGTCATGAAGAAGCGGGTGACATCGGCATGCGTCACCGTGAGCGGGGCCTTCCGGGAAATCTGCTTCCGGAAGATCTGCATGACCGATCCGTTGCTCTGGATGACATTGCCGAAGCGCACGGCGTTGAACGTCGTGCCGTGCGACCCCTTGGCGAGGGCCTCCATCGTCATCTCGCCCAGTCGTTTCGTCGCACCCATCACATTGACCGGGTTGACGGCCTTGTCGGTCGACACGTAGACGAAATTGGGAACGGCGTGCGCGATGGCCAGCCGCATGAGGTTGAGGGTGCCCCACACGTTGTTGTTGATGGCTTCCAGCGGGTTCGCCTGCATCAGCGGCACGTGCTTGTACGCGGCGGCGTGGAAGATGATGTCCGGCCTGAAATCACCGATGATGGCGTCCAGCAGCGGTTCGTTCTTGACGTCGGCGATGTGGTATTCGATGTTCTCCTGTGCGGCGAGGTCCTGGCCGAGGAAGAACATGCCGTTTTCCCACCAGTCGACGCAGGCGATCGCGTCGGCGTTCATCCCGGCGATCTGCCGCACCAGCTGGGAGCCGATCGACCCGGCCGCCCCGGTCACCAGGACGCGTTTGCCGGCAAGAAACTGGCGGGAGGACTCCAGATCGTGCTTGACCGGCTCCCGGCCGACGAGGTCGAGCACATCGACGTCGGTGAGGTCCTCGATGTCGACGGTCTCGCGGGTCAGCGTGCTGTACGTGCGTGGGACGATCGCGAATTCGATGTCGTCCGTTGCGATGCTGTTGATGAAGTCACGCACGGTCTTCGACCCCACCGAGGGGATCGCGAAGTACACCGTCGCAATGCGGTGTTCGGCGATGACATCGTTGACGTCGCGCAGCGTGCCGAGAACCTCGGGCGCGGTGGACGAGTCATCCAGGTAGCCCACGACGTTGCCGCCGCGCAGGGCGATATTCCGGGCCAGTGCCGTGCCCGCAGTCCCGTGACCGATGATCAGGATGGGACTGTCGCTGTTCTGCAAAGTACTCACTGCGCAACTCTACAAGCACCCGCTGGGCGCCTCCCGGGGAGGGGCCGGGACAGCCGGTCGGGCAGTCTACGACTCGGGGCAGGTTGCGCCCGCGGCGCTAGCCGACATAGCCGGAGAGCCTGGCCGCGACGGCGTTGCTGACCGAACCGGGGCCGCCGAGCACGATGATACTGGCCGGATTGAGCCGGGCGAGTTCCGTCGCGATCGACGCGGGGATGCTGTCGGCCTCGACCAGCAGGATCGGCGCGCGCTTGCCTGCCGCCACCGGGGCGCCCGACAGCGCGTCCGGGAAGTTGCGCCCGTTTGCGATGTAGACCACAGTCCCGCCGGGAGCGAAGTTCGCCCGGGAGATGGCCGCCGACGCCGAGAACCGGTCCGGGCCGTACAGCCTGGCGACCGTGCCGGCCGTGTACTTCTTGAGCGTCGTCGCGACGGCGCCCGACACCGAACCCGGTCCGCCGAGCACGACGATCTTGCCGGGCTTGAGCCTGGCGAGTTCCTTCGCGATCGACGACGGGATGCTGCCGGGCTCGACCAGCAGGATGGGCGCGCCCTTGCCGGCCGCCACCGGGGCACCCGACAGGGCATCCGGGAAGTTCCGTCCGCTGGCGATGTAGACGACGGGCCGCCCGACAGCGAAGTTCGCCCGGGAGATCGCGGCCGACGCCGAGAACCGGTCGGCTCCCCACAACCGGGTGACCGTGCCGGCCGTGTACGACGTCAGTTTGGTGGCGACGGCGGACGACACCGATCCCGATCCGCCGAGCACGACGATCCTCCCCGGCTTGAGCCGGGCAAGTTCCGTCGCGATCGACGACGGGATGCTGCCGGCCTCGACCAGCAGGATGGGCGCGGCCTTGCCGGCCGCAACCGGGGCGCCCGACAGGGCATCCGGGAAGTTGCGTCCGCTGGCGATGTACGCCACCTCGACCCCCACCGGGAAGTTCTTTTTGGAGATGTCCGCCGACGCCGAGAAGCGGTCGGCGCCCCACAGGCGCGCGACCGGCGTCGAGAGGGTGACCGTCACCGACGCCAGCCCCCCGGCGATGGACTGCACGCTCACGCGCAGGCCGCCGGACCGGGTGGAGAGGCTCTGCCCCGGCTTGAGGTAGAGCTTGCTGCTGACGGCGTCCAGCTCGGGGGCGGGGTTGAGGAGCACGACCGAGGTCTGGTCGGCGCGCCGGGTGAGCACCCGCACGCCATTGTCGACGCCGAGGAAATTCATGTAGCCGGTTTCGTAGAGCGACCCGGCGTCAGCACCGCCGCCGCCGCGGAAATCGATGTAGTACACCTGGCCGGTGAGCGGGTCGGTGGCCTTGAGCGCCCGCCTGCCGCTGGCTGCGCCAGTGGACGCGAGCGTCGTCCGGGTGTCCTGGATGGCCGTGCCGGCCGGCAGCGTGATGCCCTGCACCTCCCCCGTGACCAGCGCGCCGAGCCGTTCCTTCTGCGTGACGTTGAGCGCGGTCGGCCGCGTGTTGGTGTAGAGCGTTCCGTCCCAGTTCATGGAGTTGGCGGAGCTCATCACGTCGTAGAAGTCCCCGTACTCCTCGTCCGAGCAGCCGTCGGAGTACGTGTTGTCCGCCTTCGAGTAGATCCCCTCGATGACCGAGGGGTCAGGGCACACGTGCGTGTTCGAGTGCTCCAGCCCCAGGTTGTGGCCGAACTCGTGGGCGACGATGTCGAGGGTGGTCGGGCCGGTGAGCTGGGCCCACATGGCCCCGCCGTTCGCCGTGCTCACCGCCGCGTCGAAACTTCCGATGGTGCCGACTCCGGCGCCGCCGCAGCCTTCCGGCACGAGCACCAGCAGGTGGTGCCCCTGCGCCGCCACGTAGTACTCGCCGTTGCGGCCGAAGAGCTTTGCCGCCTCGTCCCAGAGCCATCCGGGGTCGTCGTTGCAGCTGTAGTCGCTCGCGTAGCGCCGGATGGCGGCGTTGGCCGTCAGGGAGAGAACCTGCTTATTGCTCTGCGCCTTCCAGTACGCGCCCGTCTGCGCCACCAGGTCGCGCACCCCGGCGTCAGCCAGCAGCGGCGCCGGCGGGTTCGAGTCGCTCGGCGTCACGACGGCGACGTCGACCGTGTGCGCGCCCTGCAGGTACCCGGCCACCGGGATGTCGGATGGTGCTCCCCGGCGCGCCACAGGCGCTGCACCCAGGAAATCCGCGGGGCTGACGGTGTCGTCGCCGGCCAGGGTCGTGAGCGAGTCCTCGGCCGCAGGCGGCGCGGCCGGGGCTGCGGCGAGCGCGGCGGGCGCGCTCGGGATCAACCCGAGCCCCAGGATCGCCATGGTCAGGATCGCGACGTGGCGCCGCGCGGCTGGTCTGTGCATCATCGGTACTGCTCCCCCTGGGTGAGCAGCACCTGCTGCCCTCCCAGAAGTAAATCAGCAAATGCCCAGCGGCCGATAGGCCCGTTCTAGTGTCATCAGGTTGCCGCCGAACCGGCCAGCTAGAATCGGCAGGACCCTCGTCCCGAAAGAGAAACATGATCACCCTCCGCGTCATCGTCGACCAGATGATCGCGCCGGTTCCCGGCGGCATCGGTCGCTACACCGAGGAACTCACCCGGCAGCTGATCGCGACCGCGCCTGCCGACTGCTTCGTCGAGGGCATCGTCTCGTCGTCTTCCAGCGACCAGTACGAGTACGTCGAACGGACGCTGCCCGGTCTGTCCGGGCTGTACAAGACGACCCTCGCCCGCCGCGAGCTGGCGGCCGCCTGGCAGCTCGGCATGACCACCTCGCCCGGGCCGGGCCTGATCCACGCGACGGGCCTCCTCGCCCCGCTCCGCCGGCACGACCTGGCCGACGGCACCCAGCTGGCCGTGACCGTCCACGACGTGCTCGCCTGGACGCATCCGGAGGCGCTCACGCCGACGACCGTCGCCTGGACGAAGGCGATGCTGAAGCGCGCCCGCAAGCACGCCGACGCGGTCGTCGTGCCGAGCCACGCGGTCGCCGACCAGTTGTCGGAGATCGCCGACTTCGGGGACCGGGTGCGCGTGATCGGCGGCGCCGTGGCCAGCGGGCTCCGGCTTCCCACCGACTACCTCGTCTCCGGCACGCTCTCCTCGGGGGTGGCGGCCACCGAGGCTCTCGGGCTCCCGGCGGAATACATCCTCGCGGCGGGCACCCTCGAGCCGCGCAAGGCGATCACCGCGCTGATCACCGCCCTCGGGCTGCCCGGCGCGCCCGATCTGCCCCTCATCGTGCTCGGGCCGGATTCCTGGGGTGAGCTCGATATCGCCTCGGTGGCCGACGAGGCGGGCCTCGCGCCGGGCCGCGTGCGGGCGATGACCGGGCTGAGCGACGAGGAGCTCGCGGTCGTGATCTCCCGCGCCTCGGTCTTCGTCTTCCCGAGCCTGGAGGAGGGCTTCTCCACCCCGATCATCCAGGCCTTCCACTTCGGCACCCCGGTCGTGCATTCGGATGCCCCCGCCAACGTCGAAGCGGCCGGTGACGCCGGGTTCGTCGTCGAGCGGCAGGACGCGGCCGGCTACCCCGAACGGCTCGCCGCCGCGGTGTCCCGGGTGCTCGGCGACGCCGAGCTCGCCCGCAGGCTGAGCATCGCCGGCAGCGATCGGGCCAGGGCGTTCAGCTGGCGAGACTCGGCCGAGCGCGTCTGGCAGCTGCACGCCGACCTGTAGCCCGCCGCCTGGCGCACGGTAACCTAAAGCCTATGCATTCGTCCCCGACCGAGGTCCCGCGCGCCCGGCGCCTGGACTCCCTGACCGGACTGCGCTGGTGGGCCGCCTTCGGCGTCTTCCTGTTCCACATGAACAACCTGGCGCCACTTCCGATCTTTCCGATCCTCCGGTTCGGCAACTACGGGGTCATGTTCTTCTTCCTGCTCTCCGGGTTCGTCCTGACCTGGTCCGCCAACGCGAAGGTCTCCCCGACGACGTTCTGGTGGCGCCGCTTCGCACGGATCTACCCCGCCTACCTCGTGGCGCTGATCATCGCGATCCCGGTGTTCTACAGCTTCGCCCCCGACCCCGCGGACTGGTGGGTCAAGCCGGTCGACGTGGGCATCCTGCTGCTGTCGGTCGTGCTGCTGCAGGGCTGGTCGAAGGATCCCGTGGTGCTGTTCTCGGGCAACCCGGCCGGCTGGACGCTGACGTTCGAGTCCTTCTTCTATGCCCTGCACCCGGCCCTGAACACGTTCCTGCGGATGCTGCGGCTGCGTGGAACGCTGATCGCGGCGCTGGCCATCGTCGTGCTCAGCTTCGGCTACCGGGCCGCGAGCCTGGCCTGGCCGGGAACGTTCGTGACCGACATCCCGTGGCCGGTCGTGCGGCTGAGCGAGTTCGCGCTCGGCATGACCGCCGCGCACGCCATGCGCCTCGGCTGGACCACACGGCTCTCCCCCATCGTCATGTACCTCGCCGGCGGCTTGTTCATCGCCTGGTACGTGCTTCCGCCCATCCTGCTCAGTCCCGCGAACGCCGAGATCGTCGGCGGCGGGGCCATCGGCCTGGCCGTGCGCAGCAGCACCAACGAGTGGATGCTGCTGCTCTGCGCCCTGCTCGTGGTGACGGTCGCGTCCCGGGACGTCCGCGGCGGCCGGTCGATCCTGCGCAGCAAGCCCCTGGTGAAGCTCGGCGAGTGGTCGTACACGTTTTACCTCGTGCACGCCACCGGGATCTACATTGTGCTGGCCCAGGTCGGCCCGCAGCCCTACAGCCGGTGGAGCATCCTGTGGTACGTGGGAATGCTCGCCCTGGCGCTGATGATGTCGGCGGCCCTGCACTACGCCGTCGAGAAGCCCTGCGAACGGTTCCTGCGCAGCCGCTGGGACGCCCGGCTCGCCCGCCGCGAGGCCGCCCGGGTGGCCGCCCTCGCCCCCGATCCCGTCACCACCTGACCCGCGAAACCGCAGTTGTGCGCGTTATTCGCGTGTTTTAGCGCGCACAACTGCGGTTTCGCGGGGACTTGCGGGGCGTTAGGGGGCGGGCGTGGGAGAGGCGGGGGGCGCGAGGGCTTTGTCGATCAGAGAACGGATGTAGTCGTAGTCGGGATCTTCCGGGTTGACGTCGTTCTCCGGCACGAGCTCGACCGAGTTGATCGGCTGCTTCTTCGTCTTCGAGGCCAGGTCGACGAAGTAGCCCAGCATGCCCTGCGGGACATCCGTCTTCACGACCTGGGCGCCGGCCGTGGCTACGGCCTGGAACTTGGTCAGCACGTTGGCCGGGTTGAACTGCTTGAGGATCGCCTCCTGGAGCACCCGCTGGCGGGCCATCCGGTCGTAGTCGCTCGTGCCGTGGCGGGCCCGGCCGTACCAGAGCGCGGTGTACCCGTCCATGTGCTGCTGCCCGGCCTCGACCCAGCCGTCGACGTTGTTGAACTGCTCGTCGCCGCCGATCGGCAGGCGCTCCTTGACATTGATGTCCACGCCGCCGAGCGCGTCGATGAGGTCGGTGAAGCCCTGCATGTCGATCAGCACGTAGTACTGGATGCTCAGGCCGGTGACGCCCTGGGCGGCGTCCCGCATGGCCTCGATGCCGGGCGAGCTGGCCTGGGCGGCCGCGTCGGGGTACAGCTCTGGGCGCTTGAGTTCCATCTCGGTGTAGATGGAGTTGAGCATGCAGGCGGAGACGTCGCATCCGTCGATGGCGCCGTAGCCCTCCGGGTAGATGTCCGCGAGCGGGGAGTCGGCCGGGAAGGGCACGTTCTCGAGGTCCCGGGGCAGGCCGATCATGGTGGCCTGGCCGGTCTTGGCATCGATGCTGACCACGGAAATGCTGTCGGGGCGCAGGCCGTCGCGGCCGGGTCCGGCGTCGCCGCCGAGCAGCAGGATGTTGTACCGGCCGTCGACGGGCGGCTCCGACGGCCCGGCGGAGAACACGGACGACAGGAAACCACTCGCCGTGGTCGCCACATAGGCCCCGTAGGCGGCGGTGCCGCTGGTGAACGCCATCAGCACGACCGCCAGGCCGGCGATGATCGGCCGGGCCTTCGGCGAGGTGCGCACGAGGCGGGCCAGCCGGATGGTGTCGATGCTGAGCACCGCCCAGGCGACCGCGCAGAAGGCGAGCGCCAGCGCGGCGATCCACAGGCCGATCGTGCTCGTGAAGACCGTGAGCACGACCTGCGGCCAGAGCACCCAGGCGACGCCGGCAATGATGCCCAGGATGAGCACGGTCAGGGTCAGGCGCAGGCCGAAACGGCCGAGTTTTCGGTTTCCGGCCAGCACCTGCGGCGAACCGGGCAGCACCGTGTTGAGCACGACGAGCCACCAGGCTCGCTTGGTCATCACGGGCGCGGATCGGGCATCCGGGTAGCGGATCGGGCTTCGGGCGCTGCTCATAGCCTGGCTTGCAGGTCCCGGTTCTTCTGCTCGACCTGTGCGGCGAGCGCCTCCGCGTAGCCGGCCAGCTTGAGTCGGAGGGAGTCATCGGCGGTGGCGAGGATCTTGACCGCGATCAGCCCGGCGTTGCGCGCGCCGCCGATCGACACGGTCGCGACGGGGACGCCGGCCGGCATCTGCACGATGGAGAGCAGGGAATCGAGGCCGTCGAGCCGGCCCAGCGGCACGGGCACGCCCACGACGGGCAGGGTGGTGACCGAGGCGAGCATGCCGGGCAGGTGCGCGGCGCCCCCGGCCCCGGCGATGATGACCTTCAGTCCGCGCTCATGGGCGCTCTTGCCGTAGGCGATCATCTTCTCCGGGGTGCGGTGCGCGGACACGACCTGCACCTCGTGCGGCACTCCGAAGTCGCGCAGCAGCTGGGCCGCGTCGCTCATCACCGGCCAATCCGAATCGGAGCCCATGACGACCCCGACCAGGGGCGCACCGGCGCTGCCGAACGGGGAGGTCTCATTCACGGGGTTCTCTGGCACGCAGACGATCTTAGGCGTCAGTCCTGAAAGAGCGCCGCAGTGGCACGCGCCTGGTAGGCGACTTCGTCCAAATCGTGACCGCTCGCGGTGACGTGGCCGACCTTGCGTCCGGGCCGCGGATCCTTGCCGTAGTTGTGCATCTTCACGCCCGGATGCGCCGCGAAGGCCGCCTCGTACCGGTCGTCGAGCGAGCCCGTCGCCGGGCCGCCGAGGATGTTCACCATGACCGACCACGGTTCGCGGGACTCGGTGGCGCCGAGCGGGAGGTCGAGCACGGCCCGGAGGTGCTGCTCGAACTGGCTCGTCGTCGAGCCCTCCATCGACCAGTGACCGCTGTTGTGCGGGCGCATGGCCAGTTCATTGATCAGCACCCGCTCATCCGTCGTCTCGAACAGTTCGACGGCGAGCACGCCCGTCACGCCGAGTCCGTTCGCGACGGCCATGCCGATCTCGGCCGCCACCTCGATGAGCCGCCCGGGTGCCTGCGGGGCCGGGGAGATGACCTCGGCGCAGACGCCGTCCCGCTGCACGGTCTCCACGACCGGCCAGGCCCGGGTCTCGCCGGACGGGCGCCTGGCCACCAGCTGGGCCAGTTCCCGGCGGAAGTCGACGAGCTCTTCGACGAGCAGCGCGCCGTCGTTGGCGTCTTCGGCGAGCGCCGCGAACCAGTCGTCGGCCTCGTGTTCGTGGGTGATCATCCGCACGCCCTTGCCGTCGTAGCCGCCGCGGGCGGTCTTGAGCACCGCGCGGCCGCCGTGCTCGGCCAGGAACGCGGCGAGCTGGTCGGTGTTCTCCACCCGCGCCCAGTCGGGCACCGGCAGCCCCAGCTCGGTCAGTCGTTCACGCATGAGCAGTTTGTCCTGCGCGTAGAGCAGCGCGTCCGGCCCGGGGTGCACGGCCACGCCGCGCTGCACGAGCTCCCGCAGGATCTCCTGCGGCACGTGCTCGTGGTCGAAGGTGATCACGTCGACGGTGTCGGCGAAGGCGAGCACGACGTCGCGGTCGCGGTAGTCGCCGATTTGGACCGCGGCCAGCCCGGCCGCCATGCCCTCGTTCTCGGCGAGCACGCGGATGTCGATCCCGAGGTTCACCGCGGCAGGGATCATCATCCGGGCCAGCTGGCCACCACCGATGACGCCAACAGTCCTAGCCATAATCTCCACCAATTCCTGTGCGAACCTTCATTCGGCCCGGAGTCAACTCTCAGCCTGTGATCCCGACCTCGCCATAGACTGCGGGTCGCGGAGTTCTATCCTCGCTCACAGATCCATCTTCCTATACCCAGCCCGGACGGACGCATGTCGACAAACGCGGTCACCAGGAGCCGCCTCCTGGCCTTCGCCGGCCAGCTCGGCAAGTTCGGGGCCGTCGGGCTCGTGGGATTCGTGGTGGACGTCACCGTGTTCAACCTGCTCCGCAGCACCGTTTTCGATCCGGAGATCGTGCATGCCGGACCGATCTACGCGAAGATCGTGTCCACCGTGCTGGCCATCCTCGCCAACTGGATCGGCAACCGCTACTGGACCTTCGGCACGTCCCGCCGGCCGCGGGCGTTGCGTGAGGGGCTCGAATTCTTCGCCGTCAGCCTGGTGGGCATGGGTATCGGGCTGTTCTGCCTGTGGCTCAGCCATTACGTGCTCGGCTACACCAGCATCATCGCCGACAACGTGTCCTCGAATGTGATCGGCCTCGGCCTGGGCGCCGTCTTCCGGTTCACGCTCTACCGTTATTGGGTCTTCGCCCCTGGCCGCGTCGACGCCGCGCCTGCCGCGCCTGCCGCGCCTGCGGTCGATCGGCTAACGGCCGGCCCACGGGGGCTGGTCGGGGAGCGCTGACTGTTCCTGGCGTCGTGACCCGATCACGGTCTGCGACTCCTGCATCAGCTCGTGCAGCACCTGCTGCACCAGGTCGGCGCTCGGCACATCCTTCAGCACGAGCGGATGCTCCAGCCCCGAGTTGACGAGCACGTCGCCGGAGCGGAACGAGGCCTGCAGCCAGTTCTGGCGTACCGTCACGTCGTAGCCGCGACCGTGCAGCAGCTCCTGGCGGCTGCGCACGAAGAACCCGTGCCGAAAGATGATGCGCCGGGTGGTGATCGTGTACCGCCGGTTCAGCCACGAGGCCAGGGGCAGGAGCCAGAGCAACACGACGACCGCCGCGGCCAGCACGATGAGGCCGGTGTTCTGCCAGTCTTCGGGCAGGTTCCCGTAGAAGTATCCGGTGGCGCCGCAGACGAGCAGGAGCGCCACGGTCGGCCAGAAGAGACGCCGGGCGTGCGGGCGGAGCCGGGCGACGACTCGTTCGGCGGGCGAAAAGCCGGCGGGCGACGAGCCGGCGAGAGAGGAGCCGGAGGTGGCCGCGGCCGCCGGGGAGGGCGAGGACCCGCGCGTGGCGGACAGGGGTGTGGTCGCCCACTGCTCCGTCGATCCCGCCGCGGACGCAGCCCCTGCACTTTTCGTCATACCTCCATTAATACCGTAGGTGGGTCACATCGCCCGCGGCGACGGCCTGCAGCTCGCCATTCGCGTGGTCCTCGACGATCAACCGTCCGTGCGTGTCGAGGGCGATTGCGGTGCCGATCAGGTCGGTCCCGCCGGGCAGCTCCACCCTCACCGGGGAGCCGAGTGTTCCGCACAGTTCGGTGACCTGCTCGAGCAGGCCGCTGGCCACGGCATCCCCGCCGGCGGCGGTGAACGCGCCCGCGAGGTCCCGCAGCTCGGTGAGGTAGCGTGCGAGCACGGCATCCGGGCTCGGGCTGCTGCCCGTGACCAGCAGGAGCGAGGTCGAGGTGAGGGTGGGCAGGTCGTGTTCGTCAAGGCTCAGGTTCAGGCCGGTCCCGATGATGAGGCCGCGGGCATCCGGCAGGAGTTCGGACAGGACGCCGGACACCTTGTAGCCGTCGATGAGCACGTCGTTGGGCCATTTGAGGGTGACCTCGTGCCGGGGCGCGTCCTCGCCCGGCGCGTCGGAGGGCCGGGGCCGGGCGGCGCTGGCCTCGACGACGCCCCGCACGGCCCTGGTCATCGCCGCCCCGGCGAGCAGCGGGAACCAGCCGAGCTGGTCGGGCGGCAGGGGCTGGCCGCCGCGTGTCGTCGGGCGCAGGATCACCGAGATGGCGAGCGACTTGCCGGTCGGCGCGAGCCAGGTGCGGCCGAGCCGGCCGCGGCCGCGAGTCTGGTTGTCGGTGACGACCACCGACAGGTTGGGCCAGGCGGCGGCATCCGGCCCACTTGCGTGCCCGGCCATGACGTCGTTCGTCGAGCCGACCTCGGCCAGGTATTCCAGCCGCGGGGCGACCTTGCTGCTGAGTGGAAACTCCATGCGCACCTCTTCCCGGGGCTAACTCAGGCTATTCTGCCGAATCGGTGCCGAAAGACCGAGTTTCGGGCCCCAGTTCCCGGATTCTCCTGAGTTGACCCCGGGAGGGGAAGTGTTGGCCGCGGGAGGGGAAGGGGAACCGACCAGCGAAACGGGCGATCTTTGTGGAGAATCGTCAACGGGTGCCGCCACGGGCTGGCCGGTAGAGTGAACCGCGTGACTGAGAACTCGCCCGATTCGGGCCCCGACATGTACACGACCGCGGGAAAGCTCGCCGACCTCAAAGCGCGCTACCACGAGGCCGTGACCGCCAGCGGCGAGGCGGCCATCGAGAAGCAGCACTCCAAGGGCAAGATGACCGCCCGCGAGCGCGTCAACATGCTGCTCGACTCCGGCTCCTTCGTCGAGATCGACGAATTCGTGCGCCACCGCACCGTCGCCTTCGGCATGGAGAAGAAACGGCCCTACGGCGACGCCGTCGTCACCGGCACCGGCACCATCCACGGCCGCCAGGTCTGCGTCTACTCGCAGGACTTCACCATCTTCGGCGGCTCGCTCGGCGAGGTCGCCGGCGAGAAGATCATCAAGGTGATGGACCTCGCGCTGAAGACCGGCGTGCCGATCATCGGCATCCTCGATTCCGGCGGAGCGCGCATCCAGGAGGGCGTCGTCGCCCTCGGCAAGTACGGCGAGATCTTCCGGCGCAACACGGCGGCATCCGGCGTGATCCCGCAGATCTCGATCATCTGCGGCCCCGCCGCGGGCGGCGCGGTCTACTCCCCCGCCCTGACCGACTTCGTGATCATGGTCGACAAGACCAGCCAGATGTTCGTCACCGGCCCCGATGTGATCAAGACCGTCACCGGCGAGGATGTCGGCATGGAGGAGCTCGGCGGCGCGCTCACCCACAACACGGTGTCCGGCGTCTCGCACTACCTCGCCAGCGACGAGCCCGACGCCCTGGACTACGCGCGAACCCTGCTCAGCTTCCTGCCGGACAACAACCTGGCCGAGCTGCCGGTGTTCGACAGCGAGGCCGAGCTGGAGATCACCGACGCCGACCACAAGCTCAACACGATCATTCCCGACTCGCCGAACCAGCCGTACGACGTGAAGACGGTCATCGAGAGCCTCGTCGACCACGGCGACTTCCTCGAGACCCAGCCGCTGTTCGCGCCGAACATCGTCGTCGGCTTCGCCCGGATCGACGGCCGCTCGGTCGGCATCGTGGCCAACCAGCCGCTCGCCATGGCCGGAACCCTGAACATCCAGGCCGGCGAGAAGTCGGCCCGGTTCGTCCGGTTCTGCGACGCCTTCTCGATCCCGATCCTCACCCTCGTCGATGTGCCCGGCTTCCTGCCCGGCACCGACCAGGAATGGACCGGCGTCATCCGCCGCGGCGCGAAGCTGCTCTACGCCTACGCCGAGGCGACCGTTCCGCTGGTGACCGTCATCCTCCGGAAGGCCTACGGCGGCGCGTACATCGTGATGGGGTCCAAGCAGCTCGGCGCGGACATCAACCTCGCCTGGCCGACCGCGGAGATCGCGGTCATGGGCGGCCAGGGCGCCGTCAACATCCTCTACCGTGCCGAGATCAAGAAGGCGGAGGCAGCGAACGAGGATGTCGCCGCCGTGCGCACGCGCCTGGCCAACGAGTACACGTACAACGTGGCCAGCCCGTTCCTGGCGGCCGAGCGCGGCGAGCTTGACGGCGTCATCGAGCCGGCCGCGACCCGGGTCGCGATCACGAAGGCCCTGCGCGCGCTGCGCACCAAGCGGGCCAGCCTGCCGCCCAAGAAGCACGGGAACATTCCGCTGTAGCGGCGCCATGACTGCCTCAACGAATTCAGCCGATTTCGATCCGTCGGAGCTCGCCTTCGTGACCCGTCGGGTCACCGACGCCGAGGCATCCGCGGTGACCGCCGTGCTGCGCGGCGTGCTCCAGGAGGAGTCCGACGGCATCCGCGCGGCCCCCGAGCGCGGGCAGAGCGCCTGGCAGGTCAGCCAGCGCGGCATCCGCGGCCCGATGACGCCCGGCCACGGCCGCTGGCGCGGCTTCTCGGCCTGAGGCCGCCGCCGCGCACCCTCTCGGGGCCGCGCGGTAGACGCGGAATGTCCCCTAAAATGCCGACTGTGCGGGGGCTCGCCGCTCCTCCAGGATGAGTATTGCCCGGTGCGCCTCTCGCAGGCACACCACCCACCGCTCGGCGACTAGGGTAAGTAACCGATTCGGCTGGGGGCTCGTCAGGGTGGCATTCGGGTTGTCGCTCTGGCCCAGAATGCGAAAGGGGACCAACCTCACGGCTGGTCCCCTTTCGCATTCCTCATCGCGCATCCATCGTCGCGCCGAACTGTGAGTTTGGCACCTTCCCGGGCGCCCGGAAGGTGCCAAACTCACAGTTCGGCGAAGGTCAGCGGCCCTGCGCGCGCGGGTCGGGCTGAGCGCGCGGGATTTCGAGCCAGAGGTAGACTTCCTCGCCGGGCGTGTCCTGGCCAAGCGCGCTGACGCTCGGGTCGGCGCTGCTCGTGTCTGCGCCGCTCAGGCCGACCACGGTGACCGCGGTGTCCGAGCCGTTCGCCGAGGTGCGAGCGATGATCTTGTCGGCCGTGGTGCGGCCGATCGCGTCCGCGAGCCGGTTGAGCACGCCGTCCAGTTCGCTCCCGCAGAGGTCGTCAATGGTGCCCTCGTCGAGCAGTGTGACGACCGCGCCGCGCCGCCTGGCGGCCATGACGTTCTGGCGCACGGCGTCATTGAGCAGCTTGCGGCCACGGATTTCATCGCGGACGGCAGCCTCCAGGTATCGGCATTCCTGCCGTTCCGCTTCGCTCAGTGCGCCGCCGACCTCGACGATCCGGCGCAACATCGGTGCCGCCAGTCGGATGGTGTGGGCGAGCCGAACCTGCCGTTCGTCGAGGTGAGCCTCCTGCGCTGCCTGCCACTCCGTCGCTTCGCGTTCCGCGAGGGCGTACTGCCGGGCGTCGCGGCCGGCTTTGGCGAGCGCCCGCGAGGTGAGGATTGCGACGACCACCCAGACCGCGCTCCCGATGACTCCCATTGACGCCAGGGCACCCGGGCCTGCCCAGACGATGGTGTGCACCATCAGGAAGATCACTCCGACGAGGGACGGGCCCTGCTGCTTCCGGGTGGCCGTGATCGTCATAAGCGTTCCGACGGCGGCCACGTACCAGGTAGCGTACCCGTTAGCCGAGGACGAGCCATCCAGCTGGCTGCCCACGAGCAGCGGCAGGGAGGCGCAGACCGCGACATTGAAGAGCGCCAGCGAGAGCGGCATCCGCACCGGGCCGGACGGCCACAGGCTCAGTGTGGTCGCGACGACGTACAGACCGATCGCGACGATCGCCGGGGCGGGGTGGTACGCCACGCCGAGCGAATAGATGCCGAGCACGACGTGGTAGGCCGAGAACAGGGCGGCCAGTCCAACGACGAGCCCTCGGGGGACGGTGATCATGCCGTCGGCCCCGCGTCGGTCGGTGCGGCATCCGCGAGGGGGAGCAGCGGAAGCTCCTCGGACGGGACCAGCCCGACCAGGGGGTCGGCCGCCCCCGCCGACCGCGGCCAGTCAATGACGATCCTGGTCCCCCGGCCGACGCCCGTGCGTACGACGACCGAGCCCCCGGCGCTCGTGACGCGCTCCTGGATCGAGACGCGCAGGCCGAGGCGCTCGCCCGGCACCAGCGCGGGGTCGAACCCGACACCGGTGTCGGCGATCTCGATGGTGCATCCGCCCCGCGCGTTGGGGCCCATCGTGAGCGTCCGGGCAACGGCTGCCCCGGCCGTCCCGGCGTGCTCAAGACTGTTCACCATCGCCTGGACGCTCGCCGAATAAAGGGCTTCGGCCGCGTGAACGGGCACCGTCGCCGCGCCCAGGTCCTGCTCCGTCACGACGAACGAGCTGGCGATCGCGGCCGCCGCATCCCGGATGCGCCGACTGAGGACCTCGAACGGGATCACCGTCTCGTCGCTCACGGACGCCGAACCGGCTTCCTCCAGGCGGTCGAGCGAGTTCCGGGCCATCACCGCGGCCAGGCGGGCCGCCGTCGCGTTGCGGGCCCCCGCGGCGGACAGGAGGGTGGCGAGCACGGTGTCGTGCACGATCGAGTCGACCTCGACCCGTTCACTCTCGGTGGCGTGCTGGCGCACCGCGAGGGCGTACCGGTCGAGCGCATTCAGCTGCGCGGCATCCACCGCCGCCGCGGCCTGGCGAAGCATGGCGATGATGATCAGCACGACCAGGCCCAGCAGCATCGCGTACACCGCGTCGAGCGAGGCGAGCAGGCCGTCTGCGCCGCCGCCGGAGGGCGTCACCCGCAGGACGCCGTACAGGACCGGGATGGCCAGCGTGTACCCGGCCGCCCAGAACAGCGGGAAAGCGATCGCGGCGCACGAGGTGGCGACGGTGCAGAGGAACCAGAGCCAGGGCACCCCGTCGAGGACCTGCTCGGGATCGCGCATCAGGAACGGCCAGGCCATGAGGGCCAGCAGGTAGATCATGGCGACGGAGCCGGTGGCGGTCTTGATGCCCACCTTGAACGTCGTGGCGAGCACGACGAAGCCGAGGGCCACAGCGAGGATCACGGGCCCGATCACGCCCACCGCCGGCAGGCGAACCTGAAGCTGTTCGATCATGACCGGCAGCGCCTGCAGGGCGAAGACCACGCCGACCCCGGCCACCGACCGGGAGACAACCGTTTCGATCTGAGCGCGGCTGATCGGCTTGCGCGGTTGCCTGGCCTTGCCGAGAAGTTCCACCTCGAGCGGGTCCGCGCCGAAGGCCACTGACCGGACCGTGCCGCCGTCGCCCGGGGACGGCGCGGGCCTAGGCGCGCGCATCCCCGCCATCCGGGTCGAGCCCGGGGAGGATGCCGTCTTCCACGGCGCGCCGGAGCAGGTCCACCTTGGTGGGGGCCGGCCGGCCGACCTCGATGTACTTCACCCGGATGCGGTCGAGGTACTCGCGGGCGGTCGAATGCGCGATGCCGAGCTGCATGGCAACCATCTTGAGCGGCAGGCCGGAGGCGTACAGGTGCAGGACATCCCGTTCGCGGCGGCCAAGCTGTGCCTTGGCGAAATCGCTGTCGGCGTCGATGGCCGTGGCCCACTCGAGGTTGTTGAGCACATCGCCGCGCGCCACGGTGGCGACGGCGGCCATGACCGTCGCGGTCGCGGACGATTTCGGGATGACCCCGGCCGCGCCGGCGGCGAGCGCCTCACGCACGAGGGCGACCCGGTCCGCGATGCTGTGCACGAGCACCGACGAACCCGTGCTCTGGGCGAGTCGCACATTCTCGGTCACGACCGAACCATCGCCGAGGGAGAGGTCGAGCACGATCACGTCGCAGGTGCGGTCGCCCAGGCCCTCGACGAAGTCGCGGGCGGAGGCGGCCGTGTGGATGACCTCGTAGCCCACGTTCTCACAGGCCGCCTTGAGTCCCAGCCGAACCGATTCGTGGTCGTCGATGATGCCGACCCGGACGGCCGTGCTCCCCGGCAACGGGGCTGTGGCTTCTGGTGTTATCTGGGTCACGTGAGTGGTGTCCTTTGTTTCGGTGTCCGGGCTAAGGATATCTACCTGGACAGCACTGCGACGGATTCAACGTGGTGGGTATTCGGAAACAGGTCGAAGGCGCGCAGCGCGCGGAGCTCGTAGCCGTGGCCGGCGAAGAGGGCGACGTCGCGCGCCAGGGCCACCGGGTCGCAGGCCACGTAGACGATCCGGCGCGGTCCGAGCGCTCCGAGCTGGTCGACGACGGCCTTGCCCGCGCCGGCCCGGGGAGGGTCGAGCACGACGGTGGCCGCCTGCTGCCGGCCGCGCTCCAGCGCGCCGGCGTCACGCACGATGCCCTGCAGGTACCGGTCGACCCGGTCGGTCTGCGCGCGGGCGCCGATCCAGTCGCTGAGGTTCTCGGCCGCGAAATCGGTCGCCTGCGGGTCGCTCTCGACCGAGGTGATGCGCACGTCGGAGCCGAAACGGTCCCCGACCGCCGCGGCGAGCAGCCCGACGCCGCCGTACAGGTCGAGGTTCGACGCGCGCGGGTCGAAGTCGGCCTCGTCGATGCTGTCCTGCACGGCCCGGTACAGGGTCTCCGCCGCCCTGGAGTGGACCTGCCAGAAGCCCGCCGCGTCGAGACGGAACTCGCGGTCGCCCACGACCTCGCGAATGACCTTGCGCGGGGTCGGCATGCGCTTGCCCCTGGCATCCTTCTCGGCGACGAGTACCTGCACGTCGCCGACGCTCGGGGCGACGACGTCGACGGATGCGGCCCCCGGGAAGCGGGTGTCGAGCGGCGCGGCCGCCTCCACGGACCGTTCGGCCAGGGGAAGGTCGCCCACGGCGATCACCCGGTGCGACCTCGCCGCGTACGGGCCGATCGACCCGTCGTCGGCAACGTGCAGGCGGATGCGCGTGCGCCAGCCGGTGCCGTCCATCGCGTCACCGGGCGACGCGTTGCGGCCGACCGGGACAGCCTCGACGGTGACATCCGATTCGACGCCCGCCATGCGCTGGAGGGCGTCGGCGAGCACCTGCCGCTTGAGTTCGCGCTGGAAGCCGAGCTCGATGTGCCCGAACTCGGCCCCGCCGGCGCGGTCCTCGGGGGCGCGCTCGATCGCGGCGGCCGACCACACGTGCGGCTGGCGCTCCGGCGCAGCACTCAGCACCGCGATGGTCTCCGCCCGCCAGAAGCTCTTCTTGTTGGCGTCGGTCAGCCGCGCCCGGACTCGTTCGCCGGGCAGGGTGTCGCTCACGAACACCACGCGACCCTCGTGCCGGGCGACGAAGATTCCGCCGTGGGCTACGTTGGTGACGTCGAGTTCGAGCTCGGTGCCCACCTCGGGTGCCTGACCGCTCGAATCCGCTTGAATGTTATTGCTCGAAACCATTCATTGAGCATCCCACACCGCTCGACATTGTACGAAGGACCCCATGCGCCTCTACCTCGCCTCGACCTCGCCGGCGCGACTCACGCTGCTGCGTTCGGCCGGGATCGAACCGGTGACGCTGGCCCCCGACGTCGACGAGCACGCGGTCGCTGCGGAGGCAGCCCGGGTGCAGGGAGCCCCGCTGACCCCGCACCACGTGGTGGAGCTGCTGGCCCGGGCCAAGGCCGAGGCCGTGTCGCGGGCCGGGAACGGGTCGGCGGACGGGGCGGCGGACGGGGCGGCGCCCATCGACGGCCTCATCCTGGGCGGGGACTCCGTCTTCGTGATCGACGGGGTCATCTACGGCAAACCGCACACGCCGGAGAAGGCCCGTGAGCGCTGGCACAACCAGCGCGGCCGCACGGGGCAGCTGTATTCGGGCCACTGGCTGATCGAGCAGCTGGGCGGCGCGCCCGGGCGGGCGGTCGGCGCGGTCGCCGTCGCCGACGTCACCTTCGCCGACGACATCGGCGACGATGAACTCGACGCGTACATCGCCACCGGCGAGCCCCTCTTCGTGGCGGGCGCCTTCACGATCGACAGCCTCGGCGGGCCGTTCATCACCCGCATTTCCGGCGACCCCTCTACGGTCGTCGGGCTGTCCCTGCCGACGCTGCGCCGGCTGGTTTCGGGTCTCGGATACTCGTGGCCGAGCCTGTGGAACCGCGCCGGGGCCCTCTGAGCGCTCGGGCAATCGTTGTAGGGATCCGCACTCCTTACCGGCACCTTTTTGTATGACGGAACCAAAGCCCGGCTCACCGCGCCGCCTAAGCTAGGTCACTGTGTCGCTTATAACGAAGGTCCTCATCGCCAACCGGGGCGAGATCGCCGTCCGGGTGATCCGCGCCGCGAAGGACAGCGGCATCCTCTCCGTCGCCGTCTACGCCGACCAGGATCGCGACGCCCTGCACGCGCGGCTCGCCGACGAGGCCTACGGCCTCGAGGGGACCACCAGCGCTGAAACGTACCTCGTGATCGAGAAGATCCTCTCCATTGCCCGCCGCTCCGGCGCCGACGCGGTGCACCCCGGCTACGGCTTCCTCGCCGAAAACGCCGCCTTCGCCCGCGCCATCATCGACGCCGGCCTGATCTGGATCGGCCCATCGGCCGAGGCGATCGAGAAGCTCGGCGACAAGGTGTCCGCCCGGCACGTGGCCGAGAAGGTGCACGCCCCGATGGCCCCGGGCACCCTCAATCCGGTCGTCGATGCATCCGAGGTGCTCGACTTCGTCGACGTGCATGGGCTGCCCGTCGCGATCAAGGCCGCCTTCGGTGGCGGCGGACGCGGCCTCAAGGTCGCCCGCACCCGCGAAGAAATCCCCGAGCTCTTCGATTCGGCCACGCGCGAGGCCGTGGCCGCGTTCGGTCGGGGAGAATGCTTCGTCGAGAAGTACCTGGACAAGCCCCGCCACGTGGAGACGCAGTGCCTCGCCGACGTGCACGGCAACGTGGTCGTCGTCTCCACCCGGGACTGCTCGCTCCAGCGGCGCCACCAGAAGCTGGTCGAAGAAGCGCCGGCTCCGTTCCTCACCGAGGCGCAGACCACCGAGATGTATCGCGCCTCGAAGGCCATCCTCGCCGAGGTCGGCTACGTGGGCGCCGGCACCTGCGAGTTCCTGATCGGCCAGGACGGCACCGTCTCGTTCCTCGAGGTCAACACCCGCCTGCAGGTCGAGCACCCCGTCTCCGAGGAGGTCACCGGAATCGACCTCGTCCGCGAGCAGTTCCGGATCGCGGAGGGCGGAGAGCTCACCTACGGTGACCCGGTCGCCGTCGGGCACTCCTTCGAATTCCGGATCAATGGCGAGGACGCCGGCCGCGGCTTCATGCCGGCTCCGGGCCCCGTGCACGTCTTCAAGCCCGCCGGCGGCCCTGGCGTGCGCGTCGACAGCGGCGTGCAGGCCGGCGACGAGATCTCGGGGTCGTTCGACTCCCTGCTCGCCAAGCTCATCGTCACCGGCGCCACCCGGGAAGAGGCCCTCGAGCGCTCCCGGCGCGCCCTGGACGAGTTCGAAGTGGCCGGGCTGCCGACCGTGCTGCCGTTCCACCGTGCGATCGTGCGCGACCCCGCGTTCGCCCCGGCCGACGGCGCACCGTTCTCGGTGTACACCCGGTGGATCGAAACCGAGTTCGAGAACACCATCGAACCGTGGAGCGGCACCCTGGAGGAGACCGCCGGACCGCAGAAGCGGCACAGCGTGGTCGTCGAGGTCGAGGGCAGGCGCATCGAAGTGTCCCTCCCCACGCGTCTGCTGCCCGGCGGCGCGGCCCAGGCCACCGGCGGCCCGGCTCCCCGCCGTCGCGCGGGCGCCCACGCCATCGACACGGCCACCGGCGACGCCGTCAAGTCGCCCATGCAGGCCACCATCGTGAAGATGCTCGTGGCCGTGGGCGACGCCGTCGTCAAGGGGGACCTGCTGCTGGTGCTCGAGGCGATGAAGATGGAGCAGCCGCTGATGGCGCACAAGGACGGCGTGATCGGCAGCGTTGGCGCCGAGGTCGGGACGACCGTGTCATCCGGCCATCTTCTGCTCACCGTCCTCGACGCTGCGTAGACCCCGCGAGTCTGCAGTTGTGCGCGTTATGAGCGCGTTTTAGCGCGCACAACTGCGGTTTCGCGGGGTATCGAGGGACGTTTGAAGAGGTTAGAGGACGACGTGCATGGCGCGGGCGGCATCCGTGATCGAGCCGGTGAGCGACGGGTAGACCGGGAACGCCTGCGCGACGTCGTCGACGGTGAGCCGGTGCTCCACCGCGAGGGCGAGCGGGAAGATCAGCTCGCTGGCCTTGGGGGCCACGATCACGCCGCCGATCACGGTGCCGCTGCCGGTGCGGGCGAACAGCTTCACGAAGCCGTCCTTGATGCCCATCATCTTGGCGCGGGGGTTCGAGGCGAGCGGCAGCTTGTAGATGTCGCCCTGCATGAGCCCCTCCTCGATCTGCTTCTGCGACCAGCCGACCGTCGCGATCTCCGGCTGGGTGAAGATGTTCGCGGCCACGTTGCGGATCTCGATCGGGTTGACCGCGTCGCCCATCGCGTGGAAGACGGCCGTGCGGCCCATCATCGACGCGACGGATGCCAGCGGCAGCTCGGTCGTGCAGTCCCCGGCCGCGTAGACGTTCGGCATCGACGTGCGGGCGACCCGGTTGACCCGGATGTGGCCGGAGTCGGCCAGCTGCACGCCCGCCTCCTCCAGGCCGATCCCGGCGGTGTTCGGCACGGAGCCGACCGCGATCAGGCAGTGGCTGCCCTCGACCGTGCGGCCGTCGGACAGGGTGGCGACGACGCCGCCGGCCGTGCGCTCGACCGAGGACGCGCGTGACTTGGACAGCACGACCATGCCGTTGCGCTTGAACACGTTCTCGATCACGTGCGCGGCGTCGGCGTCCTCGCCGGGCAGCACCTGGTCGCGGCTGGAGATGAGGGTGACCTTCGCGCCGAGGGCGCGGTAGGCGGAGGCGAACTCGGCGCCGGTGACGCCGGACCCGACGACGATCAGGTGCTCCGGCACGGCGCGCAGGTTGTAGAGCTGGGTCCAGGTGAGGATGCGTTCGCCGTCCGGCAGCGCCGACGGCAGGATGCGCGGGCTCGCGCCGACCGACACGACGATGGTGTCTGCGTCGATCCGGTCGAAGTCGGTGCCCGATTCGCCGTCCGCCGTGGACACGATGACGCCGCTGGTGCCGTCGAGCCGGCCGTGGCCCTGCACGAGGCGCACGCCGGCGTGCATGAGCGTGGCCTTCATGTCTTCGGACTGCTGCCGTGCCATGGCCAGAAGACGCTTGTTGACCGCGGTCAGGTTGATCGCAACCTCCGGCCGGGACGGCTTGCCGGTGTCCCCGCGCACGAAGAACTGCACCCCGAGGTCGGTGGCTTCGCCGATGGAGTTGGAGGCCTCGGCCGTGGCGATCAGGGACTTGGACGGCACGACATCCGTGAGCACTGCGGATCCGCCGACACCGACTCGCTCGACCAGGGTGACATCGGCTCCCTGCTGGGCGCCGGCAAGAGCCGCCTCGTAGCCGCCGGGCCCTCCGCCGAGTACGGCGATGCGTTGCTTGCGTTCAAACTCGTAGGCCATTGCTCTATTCTCTCGCTCCACGGCACCCCTCGCCAAACCGCGCCCTCGTCGGAACGCCACACCGCCCACATGTGAGCAACATGTCCGTCGAATTCGACAGGCAATTAGAGTGGTGGGATGCTCACGACCCCGACCAACCCGCTTGACCTGCCCGATGCCGATCCCTTTGAGATCGCCCGGATCGCCGCCGCGGAAATCGCCCGCATCACCGGGGCCCCGCGGCACGACGTCGCCCTCACCCTCGGCAGCGGCTGGGGCAGCGCCGCCGGCCTGATCGGCGAGACCACGCACACGATTCCCGCGCAGGAGATCACCGGGTTCGGCGCCCCCGCGCTGGAAGGGCACGGCGGCATGCTCCGCTCGGTGCTGCTGCCGAGCGGCAAGCGCGCGCTGGTGATCGGCGCGCGCACGCACTACTACGAGGGCCACGGCGTGCGACGGGTCGTGCACAGCGTGCGCACGGCCGCCGCCACCGGGGCGACCACGATGATCCTGACCAACGGGGCCGGCGGCATCCGCGAGACCTGGAAGCCGGGCACACCCGTGCTGATCAGCGACCACATCAACCTGACCGCGGATTCACCGCTCGAGGGAGCGACCTTCGTCGACCTGACCGACCTGTACTCGAGCCGGCTGCGCGACCTGGCCCGCACCATCGAACCGACCCTCGACGAGGGCGTGTACTGCCAGTTCCGCGGCCCGCACTACGAGACGCCCGCGGAGGTGCAGATGGCGAAGGTCATCGGCGGCCACATCGTCGGCATGTCGACCGCGCTCGAGGCGATTGCCGCCCGGCAGTCCGGCATGGAGATCCTCGGCATGTCCCTGATCACGAACCTCGCCGCCGGCATCCAGACGGAACCGCTCAGCCACGCCGAGGTGCTCGAGGCCGGCCGCGACGCCGAACCCGTGATCAGCGCTCTCCTCGCCCGGATCGTGGCCGCACTGTGAGCCCGGAGAACGGCGCCGGCCCCGGCGCGCGCGGGCGGCACTCCGCACCGACTGCCGCGGATGCCGTCGATCCGGTCATCGCCGCGGCCCGGGCGTGGCTCGGCCAGGATCCCGATCCCGAAACCCAGGGCGAACTCCGCCCGCTCGTCTCGTCGGCGGCCGCCGGCGACCCCGAGGCCCTCGCCGAGCTGCATTCCCGCTTCGACGAACGGCTCGCCTTCGGCACCGCCGGGCTGCGCGGGGCGATCGCGGCCGGCTCGAACCGGATGAACCGCGTGCTCGTCGCCCAGGCCGCCGCCGGCCTCGCCGCGTTCCTGGTCGCCCGCGCCCCGGAAGGCACCGTGCCCTCGGTCGTCGTGGGCTACGACGGCCGCAAGAACTCCTCCGTGTTCGCCACCGACACGGCGGCGCTGATGGCGGGCGCCGGGGTGCGCGCCATCCTGCTCCCCCGTTTGCTGCCGACCCCGGTGCTCGCGTTCGCCGTGCGGCACCTCGGCGCCAGCGCGGGCGTCATGGTGACGGCCTCGCACAACCCGCCCAACGACAACGGCTACAAGGTCTACCTCGGCGGGGAGAACGAGGGCTCGCAGATCGTGTCCCCCGACGACGCGGGCATCGCCGCCGAAATCCTGCGCGTCGCGGCCGAGCGCCTCGTGCCGGAGCTGCCCCGGGCCGCCTACGAGACCGCCCCCGAGTCGGTCGTGCAGGCCTACATCGAGGCGACCGCGAGCCTGGCGCCGCCGCCGCGCGCGCAGGTGAACGCCGTCTACACGGCTCTGCACGGCGTCGGCTGGGACACCACCCGCCGGGTGCTCGAGGCCGCCGGTTTCGACCTGCCGACCCTCGTCGACGCGCAGATCGCCCCGGATGCCGCGTTCCCCACCGTCGCCTTCCCGAACCCCGAGGAACCGGGAGCGATGGACCTCTCCTACGCCACCGCCCGGGAGGCCGGCGCCGAGCTGATCGTCGCCAACGACCCCGACGCCGACCGTCTCGCCATCGCCATCCCCGACGCCGACTCCCCGGACGGCTACCGCCGCCTGAGCGGCAACGAGGTGGGCGCGATCCTGGGCTGGCGCGCGGCCGAGATCGCCGCGAACTCGCCGGAGGGCACCACCGGAACCCTGGCCTGCTCGATCGTGTCCTCGCCCGCGCTGGCCTCCGTCGCCACGGCGTACGGCCTCGATTTCGTCGAGACCCTCACCGGTTTCAAGTGGGTTTCCCGCGCCCCGGCGCTGATCTTCGGCTACGAAGAGGCCCTCGGCTACCTCGTGAACCCCGCCGTGGTGCGCGACAAGGACGGCATCTCCGCCGCGCTTGCGTTCCTCGCCCTGGCCGGCGAGCTCAAGGCGGACGGTCTCACCGTCGCCGACCATCTCGACCGGTTCAGCGAGCGGTTCGGGCACTTCGCCTCCGGCCAGATCTCGGTGCGGGTCACCGACGTCGCGGAAATCGACCGGGTGATGGCGCGGCTGCGCGCGAATCCCCCCGAACTCGTGGGCAGCATCCGGGTCGATTCCATCGACGACCTCAGCCAGGGCGTCGGCGGGCTCCCGCCCAGCGACGTGCTGCGGATCCGCCTCGCCGACGGGTCCCGGGTGATGGTGCGCCCGAGCGGCACCGAACCCAAGCTCAAGGTCTACCTCGACACGCGCTCCTCGATCGGCACGGTGCCCGAGCGCAAGGCCGCCGCCGAGGCCACCCTCGCGGACCTCGACCGCGGCATGCGCGCCCTGATCGCCTAGCGTTCGACAGGCCCGGCGCGCTGCCATACTGGCGGCATGAGCACTCCGGGGGGAACGGCGCGGTACGTCGGTGAGGCGTGGCTCGGGTTCGTCGCGGTCGCCACGGCCGGCCTCGGCCTCGCACTCGCACTCGGTCTCGGCGCGGCGGCGGACCCCGCACTGGCGATGGCGGGAACCGTGCTCGGCCTCGGCGCCGCGCCCGCCCTGCTCCTGGTCGTGCTCGCAAGCTGGGCCGTTCGGTCCCGCCTCGTGCCGGCCCGCCACGCGGTGACCGCCGCCCTGCTCGGCGTGGCGGCCTGCACCGCCGGCACACTCGCAGCGGCCTCCTGGGCGGTCGGCTTCGATCTGGCGGACGGCCACCGGCCGTCCACCCCCTCCGCCGAGCTGTTCGCCGACCTGTTCCTCGTCTTCCTCGGCACGAACTGGCTGCTGGGCGCGGCCGCGGTCTTCACCGCCCTCGACGTCTTCGTCCGCCGGACGAGCCTCTCGCGCCCGCGCCGCGGGATCGTGGCCTGCCTGATCGCCGTGTTCGCCGCGCCGGCCATCGGGATGTCGTTCGTCGCGCCGGTCACCCCCGTGCTGGCGAGCATCGCGGTCACCGTGCTCGTGCTCTTCGCCGGTGCGCCGCGCGCGGCCCCCCGTGCCGCCGATTCCCCGGCTGCGGCTGCGGAGCCGGAGGGACGCGCCCCGGTCGGCCGCGCCCCGGC